>CANCPA010000045.1 GCA_947379895.1 Chitinophagaceae bacterium
GAAAAAGCAGGAATAAAATAAAGGGTGAAAACAAGAAGCAGTATTAAAAAACAAAGCTGTATTCTTGCATAAGTAATAGCCCAAATTACAGTAAACTAATATTAATATTAACACCAAAAACTGTCAAGTAATTTCAGGAAGGGTCAAAATTACCTAAATCATAGTCCAACCAACTCCTTAATACCCAAAATCTATGACTCTCCCGCACGCATCTATGAGCGTACCGCGTCGCTCTATAACAATTTCACATTCATCTATAACGCTCCCACACTCATCTATGACACTCGGGCAAGCATCTATTTCCTTTCCGCATTCATCTATAATCCTCTCGCATAAATCTATAAGCCTCCCACACAGCCCAATATCATTCCCACATAAATCTATGGCACTCCCGCATAAATCAAAATTGCTATCTTCCCTTATAAGCATTCAAACCAAATCTATCTCTTGTTGATGATGCTTTCTCTACTAATAGAGTTGTTTAAAAGGGTAAGGTATTTATTCACATTAATCCTTTCGAAAGTATATCACAATATGACTCTCATATAATTTGACAATAACCTGTTGCTAAAATAAATTTTCTGAAATCTCTTCATAAAAAAACGCATTAGCTGTAAAATCATTATGAAAATCCTTTTACTCCTACAAAATGGGATTTATATCCATTCTTTTGGCTATAAATAACTAGTCAATTTTGTATCAAAGTCGGGATTAATGAAAAAAAACAAAATATTTTGTTAATTAAATTATTTTCCCCATTTTTGCAACACAAATTTTAATTACATGCTACGCACAGAATTACATATTAATAACATTTCGGTCTTTGGTACTGCAAAGAATCAAGGGTATTGCGAGGGGTGTAATCGATTTAAATAAACTATTATTTAATTATATACAAACCCTCGCTGAACAAGCGGGGGTTTTTTGTTTCACGTCAAAAAAGAAAAGAAATGAAATTGATGAGAAAAATATTGGAACTGTTCATTCAGCTGACAGGCCTGGCAAAAAATAATGCGATGCCTACTAACAATCAGTATGATGTTTTTTTAGGTCCGGAGAGTTATAAACAAGTGTATTGAACATCATTTCAATACTGCTACATATAACCCGGACTTACAAAGTGCCGGGTTTTTTATTGCCCGACATTGACAATGTATTTAAATTTTAAACAGAAAGAAGATGGAAAGTTTATATAGCCAAAAAACAATCAATACGAATGGAGTATTTGATAAAAGGTTTTTGGATAACAAAATACTATATCTCCATAACTTTAAAGCACTAAATAGGTATCAAAACTTCATTTTTTCTTTGTGTTGAAAAATATAAATTTGACTCTTTATCCTTTATAGCTTGTTGCGTAAGGTGAGTTATTAACTCATGTTACGCAGCATTTAAACACCTAATTAAGAATTACCACATATAATAGGCACATAGTATTTTATTCTAGTATAGAAAAGAAAACATAGAAAAAAAGTTTCACTTTTATAAACTCGAGTCTATGTGAACTTAAAGTGAAACGCTTTTTACCTTAGAAATTATTTTCTATGTGCCTTATGTCCCTATGTGGTAACCACTTTTTTGTAATTTTTGAACTTGCGTAAGGTGTGTTATTAATAAAGTAATGGTTTCATTGGACAATGATAACCTTCAATATTAAAGGAAAGACCAACTTGAAAAGTAGCATATGAATCATTTCGGCTATTACCACGTTGTTCACCTGCTTTGTGAAAAATACCATACTGATAACTTCTGTCTTGAAGGTGAAGGGAGGCATCATTAGGAAAATTCTTAGCCGAAGGGTCAGCATATACGCCATAAACATCATCAAGATAACCTGTAGAAGTAAAACGATATATCAATTCGGCAAATACATTTACATTATCGCTAACATTATACTTTACACCCATCCCTAATGGTGCAACTAATGCAACATTGCTATAAGGAGAAGATTGCCCTTCAGTTTTCATCGACCTTAAAAAATAGGTGTTTCCTGACATAGAAGCATAAGGATTAAAAGTCATCGCACCTATGCCTAAACTTATATAAGGAGTAAATCTAAATACTGCTATTTCAGGATAGAACTTAAAGAAATTAAAATTTCCACTCAAACTAAATTCCCAAACATCTGAATCAAAACTTAAATTGCGTTGCTTTTGCCATAAGTTTTTACTGTAAGCATCAGAATATCCTAAGGCTGCATAATTTACACTTGCTTTCAAGCTGACATAATTTCCAAATTGCTTAGAATAAAAGACACCGAAAGCAATTTTTGAATGATCAAGTGCAACATTTGGATCTAAATCTCCAAAATAATGACCTAATCCAACCGAGAAACCAAACTCACCATTATGAGAAAAGGTTTCCTGTAATTGTGATTTAGCCGAAAAGGAAAATGAAACAAATAATAGTAATACCAACAGTCGTGACACCATAAATGAATTTCGCATATACATCAAATAGGGGGCAATATAAATAGTAGTTAACAATAACTATTATTTACAATTAAATAATGCGCTATATTTTGCTTTTTTAAGCTAAAATTATAATTTGCAAAGGGCTTAAGGTGCTAATCTTTCAATTTTCCAACTATTACCCTCTAAAGTATAAAGGAGTCGGTCGTGTAGTCGATTACTTCTGCCTTGCCAAAATTCAATGTTTTTGGGCCGTAGTAAATATCCGCCCCAATGTGAAGGACGGGGTACGTTATTTCCAAATTGCTTTTGGTATTTTTCAGCATTTTCATCTAATAAATGTCTACTGTTTATTATCTTACTTTGAGGAGAACTCCAAGCCCCAATTTGACTCCCATAAGGACGACTTTTAAAATATTCGTCATTAGTAATATCATCAATCTTTTCTAAGATACCATTTATCCGAACCTGCCTTTCGAGTTCTTTCCAGAAAAATAATAGGGTAGCATGTTTGTTCTCCGCAATATCTAGTCCCTTAGCACTATTATAATTCGTAAAGAAAACAAATCCATTTTCATCAAATCCCTTTAGTAAAACAATCCTTGCAGAAGGAATGCCTTCTTTTGAAGCTGTTGCAACAGTCATTGCATTTACCTCATCCAAATTGCTATCGAGGGCATCTTTCCACCAAATGGAAAATTGTTCAATTGCATCAACTGTAACTTCTGATTCTAACAATGATTTAAGCTTGTACTCTTTTCTTATGGCAGCAATATTCATGATGTAAAATTTAATGAACGAATATATTAATCATTCCTGTTAAATCTACTTATTACTACATCTTTATAAAAAAAATTACAAGTAAAGGGTACTTAAATGACCACTAATTCGTAAAATTCTTCTTCAACCAAGTATTTATTAGCCATTTCCTGTAATTCTGCTGCTGTAACGGTTCTGATTGTATGAATTGCTCGATTAAAATAATTTTCATCTAGTCCATTCAATATATAACTTTTCCACCGAGAAATAATTTGAAAGGGCCCATCTAAATCATTCAATAAACTTCCCATCATATAATTACGAACTAAGTGAATTTCTTCTTCAGGAATTGGTTCTGTTTTAATTCTTGCCATTTCTTTATATACCTCGCTGATTGTTGCAGCAGATACATCTCTACCCGCCTCTGTACTAATCATCCAAGCTGATTGCTGCATTAAGTTTTGTAAGTACGAATGAATACCATACGTGTACCCCTTATCTTCTCGGATATTACTCATCAACCTTGAACCAAAGAAACCTCCAAAAAGGTTGTTTAATACTTGCACCTTCGAAAAATCAGGATGAGTACGAGTCGGAAAAGGACGTGCAATTCGTATTGCTGCCTGTACTCCATTTACGTCATTCGTGATTTGATGCTTTTTCTCTTCAAATGGATTTACCACATGATTAATGGTAGGCAAAGGCTTCGCATTAAAGGGTAAGTGACCAAATGCACTATTTATTTGAGCCTGTATATCAGCAGGAAGAACACCTGCTACAAATATGATACACTTGCCATTTGTATAAAACTGTTGGTAAAATGCTTTTAAGTCATCTGTATTGATGTTATCATAATGTTCGGCAGACGAATATTTTCCATAAGGGTGGTTGTAGCCAAATAGATATTCATCAATCAACCTATTTGCAACAAAATCACACTTCTTTAAATTTATTGATAAACGTTGCTTTTGATTCTGCTTATAGATGGCTAATTCATCTTCAGGGAAGATACTTTCGGTCAATAATTCTGCCATGACAGGCAATAATTTAGGAATATGTTTCCCTAGGGTATGTAGGGTCATTGTGGCTGTCTCATTATGACAACCTCTGTTAAGGTAAGCGCCATGAAATTCGAAATGTTCGTTGATGGCAAATGCCTTTTTCTGTTGAGTACCATTCTTCAACATGAAGTTTGTACTTGCAGCCACCACGTTTTTCTCTTCATACCAATTGCCAGCAAAGAATACCATTTCCACCATGACCACTTCCTGTGCACCCGCATGAATACTATATACTTCAACGCCATTATCTAGGGTGAATTTGGTAAATGGTTTCAATTGCAGGTTCAATTCTACCGCATCTATTATCTTGGGACTCTTTTTTCTATTTAGCATTATTTATTCCTTGTATTCTTTAATTCCTTTAATGTTTTCTACTAATCTTGATTGATGATGAATAGTAATAATTGTAACGGTTTCATTAAAAAAATGATAAACCACTCTATATTTTTTATGTAATAACTGCCGAAGGTTATTAAATTTCATTGGAAATACCAAAGAACCAATCTCAGGGTAAGTATTTAATGTTTTAATATGTTCTCTTATGCTTTCAATAAAGCGAGTGGCATTCACAAAAGAATCTCTTGAGATGTAAGCATGAATTGCCTTTAAATCATCAAGTGATGGCTTGGAATATGTTATTACCGCCATGAGTCCATAATTTTAAAGGCCTCTTCTTCTGAATACACTTCTCCATTCTCCATTGCTTTTAGTCCTTTATTGATTTTATCAACCAATATTAACTCCTCTAATAAATCATCAATGTCTGCAAATTCTTCTTTCGGCATTGCATGAATGACTTCTAATATTTCTGTTTTACTTATTGGCATACTTAATATTTTTTTCAAATCTAATGATTGTTGTCAAATTATGTAAATCAAATATATTTATTCAAAGCAACCTACAACTTATAACCTACAACTTACAACTCCTTAATTCTTACTAAGATAATAAAGTGTATTGCTATTGTTGGTATCAAATATTATTCGACTGTATTCTCTGATATCTTCTACAGTAATAGATTGATAACGTTCCAATTCAGTATTCATCAAGTTAGCATCTCCCAAAAGTTCATAGTTTGCTAAGCTACTTGCCCTACTCATGATACTCATATCTTCGAATGCAATGATGCTTTCTGTTTTATTTTTCACCTTCTGCAATTCATTTACATCCACTAATTCCTCTTGCATTTTCTTTAGTTGAGCCTCAACTTCCCGATCTGCATCTTCTATCTTAATTCCTTTTACTAACTTTCCTTCAATGGCCAACAAACCATTCTCAATACTACCAAAATGATAGCAATCCAAGTTTGAAAACATTTGTTTCTCCTTAACCAATGCCTGAAATAATCGAGAAGAGCCTCCACCACTTAGTATTTCAGTAATCAGGTCTGCTACATAATAGCCTTTGCCTAAACGAGCTTCGATATGCCATGTCTTTACGAGTGAATCTAAGGGGACATCTGCATGAACTGTCAAATGTCTTGCAGCAGTTTGTTTCGGTTCCTTTGGTAAATTTCGTTCATATTTTTCACCCATAGGAATTGGACCAAACCACTTCTCAGCCAATTCCTTCACTTGTTCAGTCTTAATGTTTCCAGCTACAACCAATATTGCATTTACAGGACGATAATGCTTGAAGAAAAACTGTTTTACATCATCGATAGTGGCAGTTTCAATATGACTCAACTCTTTACCAATAGTCATCCATTTATAAGGATGCGTTGTGTAAGCTAGTTCTCGCATTTTAAACCATAAATCACCATAAGGTTTGTTGATATAATGTTCCTTAAATTCTTCACAAACTACTTTGCGTTGCACTTCCAAACTCTTTTTGCTGAAAGCAAGACTTAACATTCGGTCACTCTCTAACCAAAAGGCAGTTTCTATGTTTTCAGCAGGCATACTACAATAGTAATTTGTCAAATCATTAGTAGTATAGGCATTATTTTCTCCACCTGCCCTTTGTAAAGGATCGTCATATTCAGGAATATTAATGCTACCACCAAACATAAGGTGCTCAAAAAGATGTGCAAAGCCCGTTTTGTCAGGATTCTCATCTTTAGCGCCTACGTCGTACAAAACATTCACCACTGCCATTGGCGTACTACTATCTTCATGAACCAAAACCCGCAATCCATTTTCTAAAACAAACTTATTGTAATGAACCATCAACTATTATTTTTATAAAAAGTGTACAAATATAACCGGATGAGTAGATAATAGTTCTCAAATTCGACTAAAGAAAATAAAATAGTTATTACTTAGAGGGTCTTGCTTTTAAGTAATCATTTGAAAATGGGTATCTAAGGTTTTTAATCTTTTTAGGTCTTTTCAAGATTTTGAGGTAGTATTGATATTGTAATTATCAAACTGCATCTCGTGTAATTTATTATACAATCCTCCCAAAGCAAGTAACTCTTCATGATTGCCAATCTCTTTAATCTCCCCTTTATCAAGTACAATAATCTTACTTGCCTTCCTGATTGTAGATAATCGGTGTGCAATCACTATCGAAGTACGACCCGTAATCAATGTATCAATAGCATGTTGAATAAGAAGTTCACTTTCAGTATCTATCGACGAAGTGGCTTCATCCATGATGAGAATAGATGGGTTATAAAGTAATGCACGTACAAATGAAATTAGTTGTCTTTGTCCCAAACTCAGCGTGCTACCTCTTTCCATCACATTATAGTCATATCCGCCTGGAAGTTGCATAATAAAGTCGTGCATGCCAATCATTTTGGCCGCCTCAATAACACTTTCTCTCGAAACCAATGGATTACGAAGTGTGATATTATCCATTACCGAACCTGAAAAAAGGAAAACATCCTGCAACACCACACCGATACTACTTCGAAGTTTTTCTATAGGAAGAAAGTCATCAATATTTACTCCATCAATTTTGATGACACCCTTGTTAATGAAATAAAGTCGGTTCAACAAACTGATGATAGATGTCTTTCCACTTCCTGTATGACCAACCAAAGCAATAGTTTCACCTGCATTTACCGAAAATGAAATGTCTTTTAATACGTATTGTTCATTTGTATAGGCAAACCATACATTTTCGAAATCGATACTTCCTTTTAAGGGGTAATTGATAAAAGGTAAATTAGAATTTTTGTTTTGTGGAAGAATGTCCTCATTATCCAATATCTTAAATACTCTTTCTGCGGCAATCATGCCCATTTGTAATACGTTAAACTTATCTGCAATTACCCGAAGTGGGCGAAATATTTGATTTAAATAAAGGATAAATGCCACTAATAATCCTGCATCCAATCTATTGTCGGCCACCCACCAAACTAATAACCCAGTACTGATTGCTAATACCAACTCAACAAATGGAAAGAAAACACTATAGGCAAAAATTGCCTTGATATTTGCATTTCGATGTTCCTTATTTATTTTATTAAACTTATTAAATTCACGTTCTTCAGCAGCAAAAGCTTGTACTATGTGCATTCCGGTGATGTGTTCTTGAACAAAAGCATTGAGTGAGGCAACGGCATTACGCACCTTAACGAAACTTGCATTTACACTTTCCTTGAACAAATATGTAGCTACTATCAAGAATGGAAAGGGTGCTAAACTGACTAAAGCCACTTTCCAACTCATACAAAACATGGTAATAAGGGTGATGACAATTGTTAGTAAATCGGCTACAATAGGTATCAATCCATCACTAAATATATCATTGATGCTTTCAATATCGTTAATTGTTCGGGTGGTTAATGTGCCAATCGGAGTCTTATCGAATTGGCTAAGGTTGAAACTCATGATCTTCTTATAAACTGTAACACGCAAGTCCTTAACAACGTTTTGTCCTAGCCATGAAGTAATAAAAGAAAAGGCAAATCTCATAGCAGACTCTAACACCAAGA
Source organism: Chitinophagaceae bacterium (assembly GCA_947379895.1). Lineage (GTDB taxonomy): Bacteria > Bacteroidota > Bacteroidia > Chitinophagales > Chitinophagaceae > Parasediminibacterium. The sequence goes on from CANCPA010000045.1 coordinate 8,118, forward strand.
ATATAATTTGAAAGATAGTGATGTTGATGATGAACTGAAAGACAGAATGATTTTGTTCTAACCTCAATATGCTTTGCAACCATTCAGGAATGGCTAATTTTGGATTGACTGATTTATTAACAGTCAATTGAATAAGGTAAGGACGAAAAGGAGTGATAAAAGCCATAAGGATAGCTAATATCAAACTAGTGTAAAAAAATAGTCCATAAGGACGAACGAAATGAAATAAACGTTTTATTAAGGAGATATCAAATACCTTTTTAGAGTCCTTTTCTTTTGCCATTATCACAAAAGTAATGGTAAGCCATATTTTAATAGAAATAAATTGTATAGACGGAAAATGAAAACGTTTTCATATCATAGTGCTATACAAAATGGTTGAATACGATTATTCTTTAAATTCAATACTAGAAATTAAATTAATAAACCTCATTTCCATAGTGAAACTGTTAGGACCTTTATAATAAATATCTATTTCTTAAGCTGATTTCTCTTCATTGATTTCAATATTTTCTTTCCTCTACTTTTGAAGGCAGGTGATTCATTATCCCAATTATTTTCAATGATGGTTTTTAGTTCTTGGAGAATCTCCGGATAGTATCTAGAAAGATTATAAACAGTGGTCATTGAGTATGCTTTAATAGCAGGAGGGGTAGCAGGATTCTCGATAAAATTAAAACACCCATTCATCACAAATCCATGGTATTCCTCGGGAATATCAATTGATTCTAAAACCAACATTATGTTTCTGATGATTGCATCATGCACATCTTTTCTTTCCATTAAAGGAATAAGAAGAGGTAAAAATGGCAATAGAGAATTTCGGTCAATCCTTACCGACCAACCAATACTCCACGCTGCCCTTTGTGCAATAATCGTATCAGGACTCAATAGACAATCAATCAATTGCTGCATATTCTCCTTCAATTCGCAAGCATATTTAGCCACAGTAACTGCCTGTTGTTTGGAATGTTCGGCAAATAATTCTTCTTTGATATTCATAATAATTCCTTTTTAATTTATCTATAGAAGTTTTAATACAAAGGCACAAAGAAAAAACAAAGAACACTAAGTAAGTTGTACGTAATAATGCTAATCAAGGGTTGAAATACACTTGGATAAGTGCCGTAGGCACGAAATATCGGCAGGAAACAGGTGAATAATAATTGCCTAAAGTCCCGTAGGGACGACATATCATTTTAAAATGCTCAAAAGAAACACTTTTTATAGTTTCAAACGCAAATAATGTCGTACCTACGGCACTTCATGCATACATTTTAATTTTTTACTACCAATATTTAGTACCTAACGGTACTTTCAACCCTTGATTCGCATTAATAAGTTATACGTTTTAAGTAAAAAACAGTTCTCTATTTTATTTTTCCAATACAACGTCTAAAAGACTCAAAGACATTAGGCCAAGATTAAGTTTGCATTTTTCTTTGTGCATCTTAGCACCTTTGAGTCTTAGTGTTGAAAAAATACATTGACTCCTTTTTATCTATTCTAAAAGTGAAATAACTTGAAATATGAACCCTTCATTTCGCACTAAGTAATAAAATCTATTCCTTATAAAGCTGATAGTGATTACAAAGATTTGTAAAAATTTTTGTATTTACCTATCAACGGCTTAATTATTGCAAATGTCTATTTTCGTTGCTACTCAGGTATTTTTACCACAAGGTTCACAAGGTTTCTGTCAAAGGAACACAAGGAACAGTATACTTTTAAAGTACTAAACAGCCAATTATTTAAAAAGAAGTCCTTGTGTTCCTTGTTTTTTCTTCGTTGCCTTTGTGGTAAAATCTCCTGAGTAGTAACCTATTTCTTACAATTATTTATTTCTTGTTATGCATTACTTTAAATATTTTCTCATAATTATTCTTAACTCGTACTTTCTTGCAGTTACTGCACAAACACCTGTCATTACCAAACATGACAATCGTGTGGCAAAACTTATTTCTAAAAAACAATTTGAGTCATTATTCCCACATCATGATACTCTCTATAAATATGAGGCTTTTTTAGCTGCCACCGAAAAGTTTCCTTTGTTTGCAACAGAAGGAACTGATTTGCAAAACAAACGAGAATTGATGGCCTTCTTTGCTAATATAGCCCACGAAACTACGGATGGGTGGCCCGAGGCGGAAGGGGGTGCCTATGTGTGGGGGTTAGTCTATAAAGAAGAACAGGACTGTATCAAAAAGCCTTGCCCTATCTACAATTCTGCCGGTACAAGTTCTTATTCGCCCATACAAGGGAAAAATTATTATGGTCGTGGTCCTCTACAGCTTTCTTATGCCTACAATTATGGATTGGCAGGAGATGATTTAAACCTTCCCCTTCTTCAAAACCCTGATTTAGTGAGTAGTAATGGCACGATTGCTTTTGAGGCTGCCCTTTGGTTTTGGATGAAACATCAAAAGCCTAAGCCAAGTTGTCACGAAGTGATGTGTGGAAAATGGATTCCAACAAAAGAAGATCTTGATATGAAACGGATTCCGGGATTTGGAATGACGATAAATATCATCAACGGAGGACTCGAATGTAACACGACCAAAAAGGACGTGAGTGACAACAGAAATGAAAGAATTGGGTTTTATCAAACATTTTGCAAGAAGATGAAAATACCATTAGAAAACGATTGCGATTGTAAAGTGATGGTAAGTTATAGATAATTCCTTATTATTGCGTTAATCATGAAAGAAATATTTCCTTCTTTCTGTTAAAAATATCGTTATTTGAAGTCATTGTTTGTATTTTTATTTCGATTTAATGCTTTGCTTGCCATGCGATTTGTCCTTATTATATTATTTTGTACTGTACTAAATACTCATTTATCTGCTCAGTCAGAGAATGATATTTATTGCTATATCAAACAAATAGGGATTAAATTTCCTGAAGTAGTATTGCGTCAGGCAATATATGAAACAGGGCATTTTCGGTCGAATATTTATCAAAAAAAGAACAATCTTTTTGGTTTTAGAAAGAAAAGATATATGGCATTCGACGATTGGAAAGCATGTGTCGATTATTATAAAGTGTGGCAAGACAAACATTATACAAATAATGAAACAGATTATTATGTTTTTTTACAAAAGAAAAATTTTAGTGGAAGGAAAAAATTTCGTTACGATATACAATTACAAAGAACCCATATAAAGGCGACACTCAACTGCATTGTGGATGGAAAAAAGGAATAACAAAATTTGGCAGCCTCTTGTATTAGTAACTTTTACTATTGCCTTTCTTTTTGTTGTTACATACCTTAAATTACCAAATAGCCTTACTGACTCTAAATGGTTTTCTCAAAAACAAGTAGATATATTTTCCGAATTAAGATTGGATAAACCTAAACCCATATTAATTCCTAGAATAATAATTAAAAAAGAACCTCCTATCCTTTTCAAAAATACACCGCCTCCTGAAGATGAAACTTTGATTACTGATTATGGGACAGATTCATCTTATTCACTTAATTTCTTTTATAAAAAGTTAGATAGCATTAAGCAAAATCATGCTAAAATAAGGATTGCTTATTTTGGAGATTCCTTCATTGAAGGTGATGATATTACCGATGAAATAAGATTGCAACTGCAATCAAATTTTGGTGGTACAGGTATCGGTTTTGTTCCTGTACAGTCTGCTGTTTCAAGTTTATATACCCAAATAAAATTAGATGGCAATGGATGGACAGATTATAACTTTAGGAATAATCCTAACAAATATCCTCTTGGTTTGTCGGGACACTTATTTTATTCTACAAATACTGCAAAGGTAAATTTCATTCCAAAGTATAAATCTCCTACAACAGATGTGAAACTTTATTATGGGAATATGACTTCAAATGCTGCATTGACGGTAGTAAAAAATGGGAAGAACGAAGTAATCAACACTCACGGAAATGATCTTATAAACGAAACAATCATTAGTAATTCTGCAACAATTAATTCGTTGTCCTTGGCTACCACTCAAGAGAATATGCCTATTTATGGGGTTAGTTTCGAGGATAAACAAGGCGTTTATCTAGATAATTATTCATTTAGGGGCAATACGAGTGTTCTTACACAACAGATTACTCAGGAAGTGATGCAACAATTGAATAGTTATTTGCATTACGACTTGATTATTGTTCATTATGGCATCAATGCTGTTGAACATGAAAAACAGGAATTTGATTGGTTTGAAAGTAGTATGCATAAAGTAATTCAGAATATGAAGAGGGGGTTTGGCAATGTTCCGATATTGATTGTGAGTACGAGTGATATTGGCTATAAATATGATGGAAAATATAGCACAGAACATGGCGTTCCATTTATGGTTGCAACACAAAGGGCTATTGCAAAGAGACATAAAGTGGCTTTTTGGAATCTTTATCAATCAATGGGAGGAGAGAATACGATAACAAATTGGGTGGAAGGTGATACCGTAATGGCTAATAAGGATTATACGCATGTAAACTCACGAGGGGCAAAACGGCTTGGAGATTTGTTTTTCAATAAGCTAGTGCTGTCGAAAGCATATTATCAACGTACTAAATTGACCAAAAAGTAAAGGACTCTATGGAGGGAATAGACTTAAATAAATTATGGAACATTCTATTGTTTCAAGAAAAAGACCCACTGCTATTCAACAGTGCCTTCTTTCTATTCTTCTTTGGGCTGTTCCTTTTGATTTATACAATCACCTATCGTTTCAATACATTAAGGGTTTATTTACTCACACTTTTCTCTCTCTATTTTTTCTATAAAACCTGTGGTTGGTATGTGGGTTTCATACTCATAACGGCAGTATTCGATTATCATATTGGACATACAATCTATCGATGTAAAAAGAAAAAGTTGAAAAAGGCTTGGTTGTTACTAAGCGTAATAGTCAACCTTGGATTGTTGATATATTTCAAATACACCAATTTCTTTATTGGCATATTGAATGATTTTGCACATCAGGAATTGAATCCACTCAAACTCATCCTACCGATAGGCATCTCCTTTTATACCTTCGAAAATTTGAGTTACACGGTAGATGTTTATAATGGGGAGTTCAAGCCCGTAACTCGGTTCATCGATTATTTATTCTTTCTATCCTTCTTTCCCAAGTTAATGATGGGGCCAATTGTTAGGGCAGCTGATTTTATTCCTCAGATAAACAAGGAACCTTTCGTCACTAATAAGCAGGTGGGAGAGGGTTTATACCTCATTACTGCCGGCATCATCAAGAAGGTCATCATCAGCGATTTCATCAATGCCAATTATGTAATTCATGTCTTCGAAAATCCTTCGATTCATACTGGAATTGAATGCTTGTTGGCGATATATGGGTATGCGATGGTTATTTATTGCGACTTCTCGGGTTATTCCGATATGGCAATCGGTATGGGAAAATGGATGGGATTCGAGATAAATATCAATTTTCTTTCCCCCTATCAGTCAGCAACAGTCACTGAATTTTGGCGGCGTTGGCATATCTCCTTATCTAGTTGGCTGAAAGATTATGTATATATCCCTCTCGGCGGGAACAGAAAGGGAAAGTTTTCTACTTACAAGAATTTGATAATTACGATGTTGATAGGTGGTTTTTGGCACGGGGCAAGTTGGAACTTTATCTTTTGGGGAGCGTTGCATGGAATTGCCCTTGCGGTGGATAAACTACGGTATAAACTAGGAAGAAAACACCTGATTGTATTGCCGTATTCTAAGAAGGCGACAAATGTTTTAGCCACGATGATAACGTTTCATTTTATCTGTTTGGGATGGATATTTTTCCGTTGTGATGCCTTCAATGATAGTTTAATAATGATTCGACAAATTGGAACTAACTTCAATATCAATTTATTAAAGGCACTCTATACGAGTTATTCTCCTGTTATTTGGATGATAGCTGCAGCATTCTTACTACATGGTATTTCTTTGAATATTGAAAATAAGTTCAAGCATTTATTGGTCAAGATTCCATTGCCTTTGAAGATTCTTTATTTTATTGTATTCATCTACATCGCCATTCAATGCAAACAAGCGGATGTGATAAAGCCTGTTTATTTACAATTCTAATGAGAGAAATTTTTTATTGAAAAGTAAATAAGAAAACAGAGTGCATAAAGGAGTTCGATTTTTATTGGGTGGCTAGTAAATAATAAATCTTTGTGATTACTTTATTAAAAAACAAAGATAGTGACGTGTTTATAATATGAATTAAGCAAAAAGCCCCTCACCATAAAAAGTGAGAGGCTATTTGCTTAATAAAATCAAAATCGTAAATTTTATTCCAAATCACGGCTAATCATAATTCTTTATCCCCTCCCTTCTCTTGGTCTCTTCATACTTTCTAGTTTGAGGGCTTGTTCGGGAGTAAGCAATGCTTTTACTGTTTCCTTGTGTTTTTCCATCAGAGCCTTCATTTGTCCTCTTTTCAATTCAGGAAGAACAGTTTCGTCTTCATGTAATACTTTCATCTGCTCTCTTAATGAAACTTCTGCTGCTTTAATAGACGCCACTTGATCGTCCTTAAGACTTAATTCAATCTTCATCCTTTCTAGATGGGCGGCAGCCATGACTTGCTGATTTTCTTCCCTCTTTTTCTTAAAGATTTCAATTTTACCTTTTTGTTCAGGCGTCAAAATTGCAGTTAGTTTATCTTTTCTAATTTTTCTTAATTCAGCGCTTTTTAGTTTAAATTCTCCTAAGCGCAATTTATCATTTGCATACAAGGATGCAATTTGCTTGTCATAACTTTCATTGATTGCCTTCGCTTGATTCTTTTGATCTTCTGTCATCTTAATTGGAGGGTGGTGCTGCGGTCTTCCAAATTCACCACCATGTGCATGTTCACCAAAACTACCAGCCATTTCAGATCCACGTCTATGGGGCCCCTCCCCGTCGGGTCTTTTACTTTGCCATCCTTGTCTGTTACTTTCATTCCCAAATTGTGGGCGATGATGAAGTTTACTCTTTGCACTGTCAGTTTGTGCATTTACCATTAATGTCAGCATAAATAATGCAGTTGCTGTTACCATTATCTTTTTCATTTTCTTACATTTTAAAGATTAATAATTAAAGATTTCTTTTTCTTGAGACATAAAGATGATAGGCTTGGTTTAAATTAAAATACACAATTCGGTAGAAGATTAAATTTATCAGCTATACTAGTATTGTGCTCGGTGAATGAGTAAAAGGTAAAGGTGAAATACTGGAAATGGAATTATTGTTTCAAGGTATTTAGACTATAATTAATGTTTTTAGGGATGCAGTTTAATTTGTAAATGAAGGGATTTAAGGTGTGAGGAGTGTATGAAGTATTATAAAATGTACTATAGTATTTAGAACACATTTTATGAATAGGAAGAATGTACTCAAAAGAAATTGAAACATTTTTATTCAATACCCATTAATATTTAATATTGTTTATTGTAACTGACTATTGCTATATTTTAATGATAATTGACATTTGCTATAATGAATGTTTTCAAAAAATGGAATGAAAGAGATTGCAAATACTTTACTGCTTTTATTATTAGTATCAAGGTTGCATGGCCAATAATTATTATTGGCTTAGTTAAACTTGGTATTTTAGCTTATCCCTTCCTTTATTAATTCGTGCAAGTGCAAAATACCAATATATTCTCCATTTTCTTCAACAATCAATTGGCTAATATCGTGTAATGAAAATAGTTCGAGTGCATCTACAGCCATAATGAAAGATTCAATTATTTTTGGATTCTTTGTCAATATTTCGGCTGCAGTAATATTTTTAATACTATCATTTTTTTCAAGCATCCTTCTCAAGTCTCCGTCGGTAATGATACCTACTACTTTATTATTAGAATCTACTACAGCAGTTACACCTAGTCTTTTTTCGGTAATTTCAACAATTACTTCCTTTAGTGAGGCTGTGGGCAAAACTTTTGGAGGGTCAGTATGTGCCACCAAATCCTTAACTTTTAAATATAAACGTTTTCCCAAATTTCCTCCGGGATGATAACGGGCAAAGTCTTCATTTCCAAATCCCTTTAATTCCATTAAACAAACAGCAATTGCGTCTCCCATTACCATTTGCGCAGTTGTACTACTAGTTGGAGCCAAATTATTAGGACAAGCTTCAATGCTAACGCTTGTGTTAATAACCAAATCGGCATGAGTGGCAAGAAAGCTATCTATATTGCCAACGATAGCTATTAGTAAATTTTTGAAATTCTTAATAAGGGGTACAACCGCTTTTATTTCGGGACTTTCTCCACTTTTACTCAGTATCATCACAATATCATTCGGTTGTACCATCCCTAAATCACCATGAATGGCATCGGCTGCATGCATGAATAGAGCGGGAGTGCCGGTAGAGTTGAGAGTGGCAACAATTTTCTGTGCTACAATTGCACTTTTGCCAATGCCACTAATCACCAATCTTCCCTTACATTGATTAATTGCTTCGACAGATTTTTCAAAGTCGACATCAATAAAGTTTAGTAGACCATTAATAGCGGTAGTTTCTAATGCAATTGTATGCTTTGCTATTTCTTTTATTGCTAATTTCTTTCCCATGCGGGACAAAGGTAGGTTTCCATTATTAAGGATTCGCTAAACTCTAAAACTTTAGTTTTTACTAAATGAAGTGGCGAAATAAGAAAAAAAAATATTTATTTGAAAAGATTGTGTCAATTGAGAAAATATTTCTTAGTTTCACGACCATAAATGCAAAGAATTAGTAATGGAGTTGAGGATTTACAGGAAAAAAATTAATGTTTACGATGCAAATACAATATGTATTGATTAACTTCGTCACCCTCTTAAAACAAAAGTGAATGTTTTTATTCATTGAACTTGAGAAATTAGTATATAAAAGGATATAAATTTAACTTTTAAAGACACCCGGATTGTCCGGTGAGAAACCTGTCGAACAGAAATTATGGCTACTACAAAAAAAAGAACATCTTCAGCTCCTTCGCAAAAAATGAGGAGTGCGCCTAAAAAGATTGCAGATGAAGATATTGTAATATCAAAGCTTACGAATAGTGACGGAAGTACTCTTGATATTTACGAAGGATTAAAAAAATACTTTGGCTTTACTGAGTTTAAAGGATCACAAGAAGAAAGTATCAACAGCCTTTTAGAAGGACACGACACATTTGTGATTATGCCAACAGGCGGCGGTAAAAGTTTATGTTATCAATTACCAGCTTTGTTATTGCCAGGATGTTGTATTATTGTATCTCCACTGATTGCCTTAATGAAAAATCAGGTTGATTTGGTTAGAGGATATAGTGAACAAGACAACATAGCTCACTTTCTCAATTCTTCTCTTAATAAGGCACAAATTACAGCAGTTAGGACAGATCTTTTAGCCGGAAAAACAAAACTTCTGTATGTTGCTCCAGAAACACTGACAAAAAAAGAAAATCTTGATTTCTTTAGCGATTTGCCAATTTCATTCTTTGCAGTAGATGAAGCGCATTGTATTAGTGAGTGGGGGCATGATTTTCGACCTGAATATCGTCGTCTTAGAGAAATGATGGATATCATCAATACAAAAATTCCTGTTATAGCATTGACAGCCACTGCAACTCCAAAAGTGCAAAGCGATATAGAAAAAAATCTCGGACTTCGCAAACCAAATGTATTTATCTCTTCTTTCAATCGAGCTAACCTATATTATGAAATACAACCTAAACAACAGAAAGAGCAAACTATAAAAAGTATTGTACGGTTTATTTCTCAACACAAAGCTAAAAGCGGTATTATTTATACTCTTAATCGGAAGACAACAGAAGAGTTGGCAGAAGTATTAATGGCAAATAATATTAAAGCTGTTGCCTATCATGCCGGTTTAGATCAAAAACTAAGATCTGAAAGACAAGATCAATTCCTAAATGAAGATGTTCACGTAATAGTAGCAACAATTGCCTTCGGTATGGGTATTGACAAGCCTGATATTCGTTTTGTAATTCATTATAATATTCCAAAATCGATAGAAAACTACTATCAAGAAACTGGAAGGGCAGGTAGAGATGGTCTTGAAGGCTTGTGTGTGCTATATTATTCTCATAAAGATGTTGCAAAGCTTGAGCATTTAATGAGGGATAAGCCTCTAAGTGAACGAGAAGTAGGTGCACAATTGATAGATGAAACAGTGGCTTATGCTGAAAGCAGTGTTTGCAGGAGAAAAGTATTGCTACACTATTTTGGGGAAGATTGGGGAGATCAAAATTGTGGAAATTGCGACAACTGTAAGCATCCGAAAGAAAAAATAGAAGCGAAAGCTGATGTAGTAAAGGCATTGAAAGTAATAAAGGTACTAGATGAACGTTTCCCTACCGATTATACGGTAAATATGATAATGGGAAAACTCACACCTCAGGTTACGATGTATCGTCACGAAAACAAACCTGTTTTTGGAATTGGTAAAGACAAGGATGCACACTTCTGGAATAGTTTGATCAGGCAAATGTTGTTGGAAAACTTAATTAAGAAAGATATTGAAGAATATGGCTTACTTAAATTAACAGAGGCAGGCGAAAAATTCATTACTAAGCCAAGTTCATTTAAAATTGTGATGAACAACATTTTTGTTGATGAAGATAATGATGATGACGATGGATCTGATAATGGACCACAGGGGCCTGTTTCTACAACCGATGAAGTCCTTTTTGAAATGCTAAAAGATTTAAGGCATAAAGAAGCAAAGAAAAAAGGATTGCCTCCATTTGTAATTTTCCTTGAAAACTCGTTGCAGGATATGTGTAACTTATTCCCAACAACTTTGTTGGAATTGGAAAAATGTCAGGGAGTAAGTAAGGGGAAAGCGCTAAAATATGGTAAGCCTTTTGTAGAAATGATTGCAGGCTATGTTGAGGAAAATAATATCGAAAAGCCGGATGATTTTGTAATGAAATCTGTAGCAAACAAATCGAGTAATAAGATATATATCATTCAAAATATTGACAAAAAGATTTCTCTCGAAACAATAGCTAAGAATAAAGGATTGAAACTAAATCAATTACTTGAAGAGATGGAAACTATTGCAGCAAGTGGAACAAAGCTAAATCTTGATTACGCTATTGACGATTGGTTAGACGAATACGAACAAGAAGAAATTATAGATTATTTCAAAAACTGTGAAACATCGTCTTTGGATGTGGCACAAAAAGAATTGAGTGATAATGATTACACTTGGGAACAGTTGAAAATCATGAGAATTAAATTCTTAAGTGTATTTGGAAACTAAATTGTTTTAAGTCAAAAAGGGAAAATTAGGGATTACTTAATTTTCCTTTTATACCATTTTTTATTTATCTCCACTTTTTTCTAATACTAAATTTGCGCATGAGTGCAGTTAAGAACATTATTTTCGATTTAGGCGGCATATTTCTAAATCTTAATTATCAAAAGACAAAAGACTTATTTATTGAATATGGAGTTCCTGAGTTTGATGATTATTTTACTCAGCATCATGCAAATAGTTTGTTCGAAGATTTGGAAAAAGGTGATATTAGTGTAGACGAGTTTTATTCGATTTTTAGAAAAGAAACAAATACAAATTTGACAGATGAACAGATAAAGACTGCTTGGAATGGAATGCTTGTTTCTTTTAGTAAAGAAAGAATTGATTGGCTTAGAAAAATAAAAGAGCGATACAATATATACTTGTTCTCAAATACCAATCAAATTCATTATGATGAAATAATGTTTCTTTACAAAAGAGATGTAGGGGAAACTGATTTTAATGAATTATTCATCAAGCCTTATTATTCTCATCAAATGCGATTGAGAAAGCCTTATAGCGATTCATTTCAACATATTATTGATGAACAAAAGTTGATAATCGAAGAAACATTATTTATTGATGATACAATTAAGAATGTAGAGAGTGCAAAGGCGCTTGGTTTACAAACGATTCATTTGGTAGCTCCAATTACGGTTTTGGACTTGGATTTATAATAAAAATGACAAACTTGCCCTAAATATGAAAAGAAATGGATCTTTTTATGAAGAAATTAGAAAAATTTTGTATTAATTTTTTGGTATTAAACTATTTCATGTAACATTGCATCGGAAACAAGCTGAATATTGTTTAGTAACTTCACTATCCCATCAGTTTCTCTCCTTCCAAATTTTTCACATTTAACAGATTGATTTTAGATTAACTTAAATACTTTAAGACTGTATTTTACAATGCCAAGTACCCTACTAAGGCTTTTTTAATTCTTACTTTATGTACGACATTTTACAATTAAACGACATGCTTACGGCTAAGCTTTTAGAAATAGCGGAGCAGTTGAAACTTACCGGCGTTAAAAAGCTTAATAAACAAGCTTTAATTTATAGAATCTTAGATGCTCAAGCGCTTCAAGCGAGTGAGTCAATAGAAGAGGAAAAGCCAAAGAAGGCACGTACTCGCAAGCCTGTTTCTGACAGTATTCCTACAAGCAAAATTGTAGAGGTTGCTGAAGTTAAAAAATCTAAAACAACCGCTCCTGTTGTTGCTTCTGTTCAACAAGAAATACCACTTCCTGTTGAAGAAAAAGTAATTGAAAAGCCAAAAGAAAAAGTTTCTGAAAAGAAAGATGTGAAGGAAGTACAAGCTGTAGATGAAACTGAACCTGCAAAAAACATTAGTAAGAGGAAGCGTATTCCAATTGGAACTAAACCTGCTAACGTAATAATGGTAGAGAATGTTGAAGAAGCAAAGAGAGAGGTAAAGGAAAAGACAAAGGAGAAAGAAAAAGAGAAAGAGAAGGAAGTAGAAGCAGATGCAGAACAAGAATACGATTATGAATTAGAATTTCCTGAAATTGATCCTGTGCAAATGAGTTTGGCAGAACAATTATTACAGGCAACTGAACATTTAAGTAATCAAATTGAAATTCCTAGATTAGTACTTCCACAAGTAAGTGAAGATGACGATTTAGGAGAAGATAATCTTGATGATGAAGAAGATGAGGATGAAGAAGAAGTTGAAAAGGTTGAACCAATTATAGATGATGGAGATGTTTTTGTTGAGCCAATTGAAAGACCTTCTACAAAATCGTATAAGAAAGAACAAATATTTAACATAGAGTTTGATGGTATTATCACGGGTGAAGGTGTTTTAGAAATGATGGTTGACGGATATGGTTTCCTTCGTTCGTCAGATTATAATTACCTAAGTTCTCCTGATGATGTATATGTTTCACCTAGTCAAATAAAATTATTTGGTTTAAAAACAGGTGATACTGTTTCCGGTTCAGTACGTCCTCCAAAAGAAGGCGAAAAATACTTTGCACTATTAAAAGTAGATGGTATTAATGGCAAAAGACCAGATGAAGTAAGAGACAGAGTTCCTTTCGATTACTTGACTCCATTGTTCCCATTCGAAAAATTAAATTTATTCACTACTCCAAATAATTTCAGTACAAGAATAATTGACTTATTTACTCCAATTGGTAAGGGTCAGCGTGGATTGATTGTGGCACAACCAAAAGTTGGTAAAACAATGTTGCTGAAAGAAGTAGCAAATGCAATTGCAGCAAATCATCCTGAGTGTTATTTAATGGTCGTTTTAATAGATGAAAGACCAGAGGAAGTTACTGACATGGAACGTAGCGTAAATGCAGAAGTTATAGCAAGTACGTTTGATGAACCCGCTGAAAAGCACGTAAAAGTATCTGCTATGGCTTTGCAAAAAGCAAAGAGATTGGTAGAATGTGGCCACGATGTGGTAATACTATTGGATAGTATAACACGTTTGGCAAGAGCCTACAACACTGTAGCACCCGCAAGCGGAAAGGTATTGAGTGGTGGTGTGGAAGCAAATGCAATGCAAAAACCTAAGCAATTCTTTGGTGCTGCAAGAAAGATTGAATTTGGAGGCTCTTTGACAATTCTTGCAACTGCCTTGATAGAAACAGGTAGCAAAATGGATGAAGTGATTTTCGAAGAATTTAAGGGTACAGGTAACATGGAATTAGTGTTAGATAGACGTTTGGCGAATCGTCGTATTTATCCTGCAATCGATTTAGTTGGTTCTAGTACAAGACGTGACGATTTATTATTGGATAGAGATGTACTTTCTCGTATGAATGTCTTACGTTTATTCTTAAATGATATGAATACCGAAGAGGCAATGAATGAATTGCTAAAACGGATGAGAGGCACGAAGAGTAATGAAGAGTTTTTGGCAAGTATGAATAGGTAATATGTTGTAAGTAAACTTTTTGAAACTTTTTACGGCTTATTTAATATTTGACATTTTATTTTTATAAAATCCCCTTTGCACAAAGCATAGGGGATTTTTTTGTTTAAAACTATCAGTGAGGTACTAACAAATCTTGACAACTTTGTATTCTATCATTTTAATAAGCGGTATAATAATCGAAAACTGTAAATTGCGAGCATTAACTAGATAATTAGCATTATGACAATAGGAACTTTCTCTTATCCCTCTCCTACAAATGAACCTATCGTTCAGTATGGTCCCGGTACTCCTGAAAAGGCAGCTTTAAAGAAAAGAATTAGTGAATTGAAGCATTCACCTGTTGATATCCCAATGTTTATTGGTGGGGAATGTATTTTTACAGATAAAAGGATTGCTATAAATCCACCCTTTGAAAAGAATTTTTTTTTGGGACAATTTAATGAAGGTGAAGAACAACATGTTCATCAAGCAGTTGATGCGGCATTAGCAGCTAAAGAAGGATGGGAAAATATTAGTTGGGAAAATAGAGCACATATTTTCTTAAAGGCTGCTGATTTATTGGCTACAAAATATAGGTATCATATTGTGGGCACTACGATGCTTGGTCAAGGTAAAAATGTATATCAGGCAGAAATTGATGCCGCATGTGAGTTCATTGATTTTATACGATTTAATGTTCATTACTTAAGCGAAATTTATAAACAACAGCCACTATCTTCTCCCGGAATGCATAATCGTGTGGAGTGGAGACCTTTAGAAGGGTTTGTATTAGCTGTTAGCCCGTTTAATTTTACGGCAATTGGAGGTAATTTAGCAGCTAGTGCTGCACTTTGTGGCAATGTGGTGGTATGGAAACCTGCATATACACAAATATACTCTGCTAATATAATCATGCAAGTATTTAAAGAAGCTGGGCTTCCGGATGGCGTCATTAATTTGATTTATGTAGATGGACCAATATTAGGTAAGGTTTGCTTTTCTCATCCAGATTTTGCAGGAGTTCACTTTACAGGTAGTACAAATGTGTTCAATACAATGTGGCAGACTATTGGTCAGAATATTTCAAAGTTCAAAAGTTATCCAAGAATTGTAGGTGAAACGGGAGGAAAGGACTTTGTGATGATTCACAAGAGTGCAAATGTTGATGTGGCAGTAACTGCATTAATTAGAGGGGCCTTTGAGTTTCAGGGCCAAAAATGCAGTGCTGCATCAAGGGCTTATTTGCCAAGCAATCTTTCTGCTGCTATCAAATCAAAGTTAATTGAGACATTGGCAACCTTGAAAATGGGTACTGTCGAAGATTTTACAAACTTTGTTAATGCTGTTATTGATGAAAGAGCTTTTGATAAAATTGTTGGCTTTATAGAATCAGCTAGAAAAGATAGTTCTGTCAAAATAATTGCAGGAGGAAACTATGACAAGAGTGTGGGCTATTTTATTGAACCTACTGTTATAGAAACTTCTAATCCTAAGTACAAGACGATGTGTGAGGAGATATTTGGGCCTGTTTTAACGATCTTTACTTATGATGCAGAACATTTTGAAGAAACACTTAATTTGGTAGATACAACTTCTCCTTATGCTTTAACAGGTGCAATAATTGCACAAGATCGTTTTGCAGTAGAGTTAGCAACAAACAAATTACGCAATTCGGCAGGCAATTTTTATGTAAATGACAAACCTACAGGGGCAGTAGTAGGTCAGCAACCTTTTGGCGGTGCAAGGGGAAGTGGAACAAATGACAAAGCAGGGAGTTTGATAAACTTATATCGTTGGTTAAGTGCAAGGACTGTTAAGGAGGTATTAGTGCCTGCTACTGATTATGGATATCCATTTTTGGGTGAGGTGTAATTAAATTAGGCTACAACTTACAGGTTTCAATTCACAATTATCTTGAATCTTGATACTGAAACCTGTAACTTGTAAGCTGCAACTTAAAACTAATTTGAGGTAATAAATATTCTTTTTACTTGTGCTGTTTATCACATTATATTTGAAACATTAATTCTTAATAATATAATCATTAAAAAATGAACAATCCTAACTATTACGTTGCTATTATGGCCGGAGGGATCGGCAGTCGTTTTTGGCCTCAAAGTCGGACGGGCTATCCCAAACAGTTCTTAGACATCTTAAACACAGGAAAAAGTCTAATTCAATGGACTTACGAACGATTTGCTTTATTTGTGCCAAAAGAAAACATTTATGTAGTGACCGCTGCTGAGTACAGTGAAATCTGTGCAGAACAATTGCCCGACATACCTCTTGAAAACATTATCGCAGAGCCTAGTCGCAAAAATACAGCTCCATGTGTGGCGTACATATCATTCAAGTTATTGCAAAAGAATCCAAATGCTAGTCTTATTGTTGCTCCAAGCGACCATATGATTGCTGATACAGATACATTTATCAGTATTGCAAAAAAGGCATTGGAATTTGTAAGTAAAAACACAGCGTTTGTAACATTGGGAATTCAGCCTACTTATCCAAATACCGGATATGGTTACATTCAGTACGATCAGGAAGATGATGCAGGTGGTGGAATCTATCGTGTTAAGACTTTTACTGAAAAGCCTAGTCTTGACATTGCCAAGAAGTTTTTAGAGAGTGGTGATTTTCTTTGGAACGGTGGCATCTTTATTTGGAAAGCGAAGGATGTTGTAGATGGTTTTGAGAAATACGATACTGACACCTTTGATTTGTTTGAAGCTGAAAAGCACAACTTGAATACTCCACAGGAAAAAGAAGCAATTGATCGTATTTATCCGCTTTGCAAGAATGTTGCAGTTGATGTTGCATTGATGGAAAAAGCAGAGAATGTATACGTAATCCCTTCTTCTTTTGGATGGAGTGATTTGGGTACTTGGACAAGTGCTTATGACAATCTTGAAAAAGATTCGTTGGGAAATGCTGTTGCTAGTGATAATGTGATAGTTATTGACGCTGCAAAGTGTATGGTTAGTGCACCTTCGCACAAGCTACTTGTATTGCAAGGATTGGAAGATTTTATCGTTATTGATACACCTGATGCCTTATTAATTTGTAAGAAGGAAAAAGAACAAGCAATTAAGGAATATGTATCTGAAGTGAAAAAAACTAAGGGAGATAAGTATTTGTAAAAGGAAAGAGAAGATCAGTAGAGTTACTGAAACAATAACTTCGATTCTTTTTATTGATGCAAAAACAAATTTTTTACTTAAAGGAGGCTGTTCGAAAAGGGCGGTCTCTTTTTTTGTAATAAGCTTTTTTACTCCCTCTGTTTTGAGTGATAGTAAATTGAAATTGCCGAACACTTGCGGGAGAATCGAAGTCTGTAGCGAAATGGATATCATTTACGATATCTAGGAATATTTCCAAGCTATTTCTGCCTCACAGAATTCTATAGTGGCCTAATTGAATACAGCGTTAAATAGTTTTTACAAATGATCGATTATTTCCTAACACTTACGACAGTTGCATCTAGTAATAGGTTATTTCTATACACAAACTCCTGTTATTTATTGTGTAACTCCTTTTATGCCCCATGAGTTTCATGATTTTGCTATCAAATTAGATGAAATGTCTAAGGGTTAACGCGCTAATCCCGAGAGTTAACGCGATAATAATCACAATTAGCGCATGATTAATGGACATTTCATGAAAATGATGAGGATTAATACGATTAGGAAGAGGGTATATGCGCTTTTGTACCAGATAATCACCTTAAGTATGACAATTAAGGCGTTAACTGCCACACAATTCACCTGATTTTAGGTGGGTTAAAAGTATTCTGACCCATATAATAACTTTGCAAAAGCAAAAAGCCATTCATCAGTATTACCCGATGAATGGCTTTTTAATTTTATGAATTAAGATTACACTAAAGTTGCACCTTCCACTAATACAGTTGCTTTATTGTTGATTACTTCTACAAAGCCACTTTGAATAGTATAATTTTCTGCAGTTGATTTATCTTTTAATACTTTCAAATTACCTTTTCCTAAAGCACTTACTAAAGGAGCATGCTTTTCTAGTACTTCAAATAAACCATCGATTCCAGGCAACTGAACACCATAAACCGTTCCGCTGAAAATCTTTTTTTCTGGTGTTAATATTTCTAAAGTCATATTCTGTTTCTTTTTAAAATATAATCCTTTCCCTTTTCTCCCTTAGTGGGTAGGGGCGGGGCTATACTATTTTGATTGTGCAATCATTTTCTTACCCTTTTCAATCGCATCTTCCAATGTACCTACAAGGTTGAATGCTGCTTCAGGATATTCATCTACTTCACCATCCATAATTGCATTGAATCCACGGATAGTATCTTCGATGCTTACAAATACACCCTTCAAACCTGTAAATTGTTCTGCTACGTGGAAAGGTTGAGATAAGAAACGTTGTACTTTTCTTGCACGAGCAACTGTCATCTTATCTTCATCACTCAATTCATCCATACCTAAGATTGCGATGATATCTTGTAATTCCTTGTAACGTTGTAAGATTAATTTTACCCTATCTGCAGTATCATAATGTGATTTACCTACGATTGCTTCGGTAAGAATACGAGAAGTAGAATCCAAAGGATCTACTGCTGGATAGATACCTAAATCCGCAATCTTACGACTTAATACGGTTGTAGCATCTAAGTGAGCGAAAGTAGTAGCAGGAGCTGGATCGGTCAAGTCATCCGCAGGTACGTAAACCGCTTGTACGGAAGTGATAGAACCATTCTTTGTAGAAGTGATACGCTCTTGCATCAATCCCATTTCAGTAGCCAATGTTGGTTGATAACCCACCGCAGAAGGCATACGACCCAACAATGCCGATACCTCAGAACCAGCCTGAGTGAAACGGAAGATATTATCAACGAAGAATAAGATATCCTTTCCTTTTCCTGTACCATCACCATCACGGAAATATTCAGCTACAGTCAAACCACTTAAGGCAACACGAGCACGGGCTCCAGGAGG
>CANCPA010000046.1 GCA_947379895.1 Chitinophagaceae bacterium
TATTTGAGTGCTTTCCCACAACATCTGATTGATAGATGTATTGCAGGAGAACCTGTTTGGGCACCTTGGTACACGATTCATAAAATTATGGCGGGACTAACTGATATGTATTTATATGCGAACAATAAGCAGGCATTGGAGTTGGCAACTAAAATGAGTGGTTGGGCTTATCGAAAGTTGAATAAACTAACTCCCGAACAACAGGCTACAAACTTGAAAAATGAGTTTGGTGGCATGATAGAAATAAGCTATAACCTATTTGCTATTACTGGCAATAAAGAAGATTTAGCCCTCGCTGATTTGTTTTATGACCACACCGTTCTCGACTCCCTATCAGAAAATAAAGACATTCTCAATAAATTACATGCGAACACACAAATACCTAAATTAATTGGGGAGGCAAGGGGCTATGAACTAACAGGAACGGATAAACAAAGAAAAATGGCAGATTTCTTTTGGCAAACAGTTCATGACCATCATACTTATGCAATTGGCGGTAACAGTGATTGGGAGCGATTCTTTGAAAAAGATAAGATTTCACAACATATTGCGCCTCTTTGTGCCGAGACCTGTAACTCCTATAACATGCTGAAATTGACTAGACATCTATTTAGTTGGACGGGCGATGTCAAGTATGCCGATTATTATGAGCAAACGTTATACAACCATATATTGGCAGCACAAGACCCCGAAACTGGGATGGCATCCTATTTTATGCCTCAAAATTCAGGTGCCTTTAAGGTGTACAGTAAAGAAGATAGTAGCTTTTGGTGTTGCGTTTGTACGGGTTTTGAGAGTAATGCCAAATTCCCTGAGGCTATTTACTATCATGATGATAAAGGAATTTTTATTAATCTCTTTATTCCATCCGAATTAAATTGGAAAGAAAAGAGTGTTAAAATAATACAAGAAACCAAATACCCTGAAGAGGCGACTACTAATTTAAGAATTGAGGCAAATGAGGAAGTGAAATTACCTATCTATATACGTTATCCTTCGTGGGCTACAAACGGGGTGATAGTTACTGTAAATGGTAAGCCTATTTCTATCCATCAAAAACAAGGAAGTTATTTTACAATAGATAGAAAATGGAAGTCGGGGGATAAGGTGCAGGTAACATTTCCAATGTCATTACGGTTAGTGGCTACAAATGATAACCCTGATAGGGCTGCGATAGCTTATGGCCCAATCATATTGGTGGGAGAGGCAGGAAAGGAGGGACTTACAAAGGCGATTATTTATGATGTGTCGTCGAGGGAGATGCTAAAATACAAGATACCCTCGTCTATCAATGATAAGTTGAATGCAAAAGGAAAGAATGTTACAGATTGGATTAAACCAATTGAGGGACAGCCTCTTACTTTCAAAACAGAAGGGGTTTCGGATAAGCCCTTCACGCTGATACCCTATTACAAGGTTCATGATGAGCGATATATAATGTATTGGAATTTACAATAGGGTTGTGATTAGATGCTTTTATTGAAGAGATGAAAAAGTATAAAATATGTTTCAGTGATTTTTTAAGACTAGAATAAATTAAATGAAAAAATTAACCTTATGTCTAATAGCAGCAGTATTTGCAGTATCAGCAATGGCGCAAAATGAGCATATCTGGTCAGTCAAGAAAGCCAATCAATGGTATGAAAAACAGGGATGGCTAGTCGGGGGAAATTTCTTGCCGAGTACTTCAATCAATCAATTGGAAATGTGGCAGGCAGATACTTTCGATACGGCCACTATCAGTAGGGAATTGGGTTATGCAGCCGGAATTGGCATGAATACGATGCGCGTTTTCTTGCATGACTTATTATGGAATGATGACGCAAAGGGTTTCAAGAAAAGAATGGATATTTTCTTGACTATTGCGGCTCATCATCATATCAAACCTTTATTCGTATTCTTTGATGATTGTTGGAACCCAAATGCAAAATCAGGAAAGCAACCTGAACCAAAACTTGGCATTCACAATTCGGGATGGGTGAAGAGTCCTTCAAACGATGTTTATAATGACAGTACGCAGTGGGGGGATTTGCAAACTTATGTGACTGATATATTGAAAACCTTTAGGAACGACAAGAGAATACTCTTATGGGATGTGTATAACGAGCCCACAAAAAGAAAAGGTGGGGCGATTTCATTGCCATTATTGAAGAAAGTCTTTGAATGGGCGTGGGCTGTAAGACCTTCACAACCTATTACGTCTGGAATTGAACTTCATCGGGAAGATGTACAACCAATAATTAATTATCAAAGGGATTATTCGGATGTCATTTCTTTTCATAATTATGGAGATTCTAATTCTTTGAAAAGAAATATTGAAGAATTGCAAAAGAAGGGTCGCCCTGTAATTTGTACGGAGTTTATGGCAAGACCTAAGAAAAGTCTTTTCATGACACACCTTCCTATTTTTAAAAGGTATAAGGTAGCAGCAATTAATTGGGGATTAGTCAGTGGAAAAAGCAACACCATCTATGCATGGGATGATAAGACCCATACGGACGGTTCAGAACCTGACCTTTGGTTTCATGATGTTTTTAGAAAGGATGGTACTCCTTATGATGTGAATGAAACGAATCTGATTAGGCAATTAACGGGTGGAACAAAAGGTAATTGAAAGGTGGGGGCAAATAAATAATACGTAAGAATACAGTCGCAATGTTATCACAAAAGTAATAGAGATTGAATGAAGGCAAATTCCAATCAATTACTCATTTATTCAGTTTATTTCATTGCGATTCGACTGATTTTATCATTTGACAGCCTAATTCAAAATGGTATTCGGATTAAAATGAACCTCGCCAAGGTTATTTTATTATCCGATAAGCTGAAAAATAGTTCGCTAAGGTCATTTAGTTATTAAATGCCCTTAAAATACTTTCAAATCAGGTTGAAATAGAACAGTATGAGTTTGCGAATGATATTTTAACCTGATTTGGGATTCAAATAAGGTTAAAATGGAACAGTTTAAATAGGGTTGAATTAATAATAGAGTGTATTTATAGTAGTATATCAGATTATATTTTCGATTGGATTAATGCAAAAAGCAATTTGATTGTAATGGAAAAAATCAAGGTTTTGATAGATAAAGATTGGGATGGTAATCGGTGTAAAGTAATAATTGCCTATCTATTGATGGTGTTATTATTCTCACCTTATTTGCTATTGGCGAATAATCGGTTGGCCATTTCTCCCCCTTTATCCATGATGGCACCCACACCGCCTACTCCGCAATCTCATGTACAGAATGTGTTTAGTGATGCATTTACCACACCAATAAATGTTTCAAGTTGGACTGTTAATAGCAATGCTACGGCTCAAATACTCAATAATTCAGGGAGTAATTACCTGCAATATACCCTTGCTGCCAATAAGGATTCTATACAAACGTCAAACTTTGGTTCAATCAATGTGGCATCTTACAATTACTTACACATAGATATTTATTCCCCTACTGCAACCACTTTCAGTCTAGGAATTATTGATGGTGATTCAGTTTCCCATCAATTTCAGGTTGCATGTGCCAACCCGACACTAAATAAATGGGTGAGTTACGATATACCTTTAAGTCTTTTTTCTTCAAATTCTGTTGACTTGATTAACCTGAATGCCTTCTTGTTTATTGTGGGTAATACTTCAAATATAGCAGGAACCATATTTTATATCGATAATATTTATTTTTCTACTACTGCAAACTACTTCTCTAATGGAACAGAAAATTTGGATGTTCTCTCAACATGGGGAACAAATAGCGATGGAACGAATTTGGGTGGGGTTGGAAATAATGCTCCCTCAAATTTTACATCCAATAACATTAACTATTATGTGGTGAATAATTCTAATGCAACAATCGGTGCAAATTGGAAAGTATCGGGTAGCAATTCAAAGGTGGTTGTTGGCAACTTTGCTAACCCTGTTACCCTAATAATTCCATCCGCCTATACATTTACTGATTCTTGTGTTAGTGGTTTTTCAATTAGCCCCACAAATGGAGATGTTACTGTAAACGTTAGTGTCAATCCATCAGTAACAGGAGCTAGGATTCCGAGTACATTTAATGGGTTTAGTTTTGAAATGAGTTCAACTATTAGTACCACTTATTTTACCATCAATAAATTTGTCAATCTAATAAAAAATATGGGAAATGGCATTTTGAGGATTGGTGCGAATACCTCTGATAATATGTTTTGGTATCACCAAAGTCAGGGTTCCTCGACTGCAACCGATACTCTGTTTCAAACTGAGGTTGACCGTTATTTTAGCTTTGTAAGTAGGATAGGCTGGAAAACAATGTATGGTCTAAATCTTGCAACAGGTACCGTTGCACAAGCTACTGATGAGGCAAAATACGTTGCCCAAAATTATTCATCTTTGTTGCAATCCTTCGAATTTGGTAATGAAACAGATTTGTATGCAGGTAAGTCTAGGGCTGCAGGTTGGGGTTATAAAAATTACATTACTGCTTTTGATAGTTTCTACAATAGTATTGATACCGTAGTGGCTACGCTTAATGTTTCAGGTCCTACGAGTGCCTCTCATGTGGCGGCTTTTGCATTGCCTTTTTTGGATAGTATGAACAAAAGTTTATCAATGGCAACTTGTCACTACTACTATTCTGGTGCGGGTCTTCCAAATGCTACAATTCCTAGTTTATTAGGGGGAGACGCAACGCTGAGTACGAATACCACTTCTTTTGTAAATATGGCCAATAGTTACAACCTTCCTTTTAGATGGTCGGAATGTAATTCCTTTTACAATGGTGGAACTGTAGGGATAAGTGATGCCTTCGCAGCTGCTTTATGGGGGTTAGATTACATGTACACCGTAGCTAAGTTGGGATGTAGTGGTGTTAATTTTCATACAGGTGGTAATACGAGCTACTCTCCAATTGGTTTTTTGAATGGGAATATTTATCCGCGCCCCTTGTATTATGGGATGTTAGGTTTTTCGTTAGGTTCAAAGGGAACATTTATTCAAAATTCAATTTCTAAAACTGCCACTGTCAATTGCAATGTATATACGGTTTTGGGTGGTGATGGTAAGTATTATCTAACAATTGTAAACAAGGATATGGTCAATCAGGCTTTTGTGAGAATTACAGGATTACCTGCCCGCCATAGTACGCAGATAATTCGGTTGAATGGGTCATACATTACCAACACAGTTTGTACGCTTGGTAATGGAAGTGCCGATTCAAATGGTAATTGGACAAATGCTAGTAGTGAATGTGCAGGTGCAGATGCCACGAGTTATCAATTGGAAGTGCCGAGAGAAAGTGCAGTAGTGTTGGTGATAAATTAGCGCATCCTAAGATTGATTTTAGAAAAAGGAAGAGGCTAAACACAAAGTCACTTAGCCACATAGAAAAGACATAGTTTTTTCTAGTGTTATGTAAAATGGGTGTTCTCATAGAATACTACTTCGTAGTATTTCACTTGAAAACGACTTGTTTAAATTGTAAAGCGAGTCATAGTTCTTTATTCAGTAAAGAGGCAGAAAATGCTACGAAGTTGTATTACCATGTGAACTTTTCTTTACTGAATCATAGTGAAAATGTTTTTTTACTACGTGCCTATTTTGACTATGTGTTGAGTTTTTTTCTAATCTATTAAATGATAATAATGTTTCATTTAATTAGGATATAAAAGATGATTATGAAAAATATCAAAGGGTTCTCATTACTCTTTTTTGTCTTACTTTTTTCTGTTGGTGCTAAGGCCTTAGCACCAACAGCACCTATTTTTGTTTATGCTTATCAAGCTACTTCTACTTCTGCAACAGTAGCGTTTTTTGCACCCCTTACCACAAATGGCACCATTACAAGCTATACTGCCACCGCTTCTCCAGGAGGGAATACTGCTACATATACAGGTTCGGGTAGTAGCTCAGTTACCATAACAGGATTGACAACAGGTACTACTTATACATTTACTGTTACTTGTACAAACGGAACGGTGAGTCCCGCAAGTGCAGCTTCCAACAGTTTGACATTGGTTACACTAGCTGCTACAAACACTTTTAATGGTACAACTAATACCGATTGGAATACGGCCTCCAATTGGAGTGCAGGGTCTGTACCAACCGCAGTGACTCCTGTTGCGATTGCTACAGGAAAAACGGTTGTCATCAATAGTGGCGTATCTGCTTTGGCAAATAATATTACCTTGGCATCGGGTTCGTCACTCACCAATAGCAGTGGTGGTACTTTAACGGTCAATACTGTGAATAACACAGCAGGTCTTGCCTTTTCGGGAGCTACTTTTACTAATTCAGGCACGCTTAATATCACCACCTTTAATGGTCATTGCATGACATTTTTTGGCACAAATACATTTACTGCAAATGGTAATTGTAACCTCGTTGCCTCGCCTAGTAATTATGCACTTTATGCAAATGCCACGGGTAATACCATCATTAAAGGTGCAGGGTTCTCATTAGGTAGTATCAGCAATGGTGCACAGTGTGGTTTGATGAATATTACGGGTACTGCAACTTTTAAAATTGATACTACTGTTAGCTTTTCAGAATATTATAACCTAGTCACTAGTTCTAATGCCCCTTTAATAGTTGGCACGGCTAATTTTACTAATAATGGGAATATCTTCCTTTCGCCTGCTACCTCCACCACTTTTAGTTATGAATTTGGCATCAAGATTATAAATGGCAATGGCACAACCACCAATTTTAATAATGGAGGTACTATTACTTATGCAGGTAATAATATTGGAATATTCATCACGCAACCTTCATCGGGGGTAACTACTGCGGGGACACTAAATTTTACTAATACAGGCACATTGCAAATGGCACTTGCGGGAGGCACAGCCATTAATGCTAACTATCCTTTCAACATTGCCTTTACCAATAGTGGTACCATGAATCTTGGTGGAACAAATGCAATTCTCTGCGGTACCACCTCTTCTTCCATCACAAGTACACAAACTACCTTCACGAATACGGGGTTGATTAATATATCGAGTGGGGGTATAAATTGGAATTATTTGCCAGGCTACAGCTATCCTTTGGCTATCGCTAATAATACAAATGGGATAATAAATATTACGAGCGCCACCAACCCTGTCATCGCTTATACAGCAAATTCAGTAGGGACAATACTAACAAACAGTGGTGGTACTGTTTCTGGTTATTGTACATTGGCAAATAATGCGGCTAGTTTTGTTAGCAGTACGGGCACCTTGTCTCCAACTGCCAATGGTAGCAGTATTGGTACCATTACTCTCCCTACTGCTTATGTGCTTACAGGCACTTTTGCTCCTCAAATTACTAGTATGAGTGCTTATGGTACTATTGGGGGTAACGCTTTAAATTTAGGTAGTGCTTCATTGCTCGTTAATTCTTCCTATACCCCCATTTATGCAGGTACGGAATACTATATAACGCCAAACACGGCGACAGGAAACTTTACAAGTGTGAATTTTGCTTCACCTACAGGAGGGTGGGGTGTCGATTATTCTACTGCGAATACAAATGGTTATGGAGTAATCTATTATGCAACTCCAAATGCGCCTACAGGAGTGTCTGCAATTGCAGGTAATCAAAGTGCTACAGTTTCATTTTCGCCCCCTAGTTTAGGTGGTGGTGTGACAGGCTATACAGTTACACCCTATATCGGCGCAATTGCACAGGCAACCACTTCAGGAACTACAAGTCCAATTTCAATTTCTGGATTAACAAATGGAATCGCATATACCTTTACTGTCACTGCCACTAACCCCGCAGGTATCGGTACTGCAAGTAGTCCTTCTAATTCTATTACACCAAATCCTTCTCCAAGTGCCCCTTCAATTGTGTCTGCAATAGCAGGCGATGGGAATACCTTACTGTTTTTTAATATTCCCTCTAGCTTTGGTTTAGGTGCAAACTCGATTAGTTCATATACCGTCACTTCTAGTGGGGGCAATAGCACTCTAACCGCTTCGGGTAGTAGTAGCCCCATACAGGTAATTGGACTCACCAATGGAACCCCTTATACTTTTACAGTTGCGGCCACCAATAATTTGGGCTCAACGGGTCTTGCAAGTTTGGCTTCAAGTACGGTAACGCCTACTATTGACGGTGGTATTGATAGTATATTTTCTGTTTCGGCAGGTGCTACCTTGGCTAGTATTGGCAATGGAACTATCAATAGTTCTGTCATATTATATGGTATTGCCTCTCCAGGAGGTACTCCCTCCACCGCCACATTGAATGTTGGTGCATTTAGTTTCAGTACACTCTCTTCTTATAAATTGGATATTTCCAATGCTTTTGGTACTGCAGGTAGCAATAGTGGTTGGGACTTGATTAATTCTTCTAGTGCCATTTCTTTTCCTTCTTCAGGATTGATTGTTATCGACCTAACTGCACCCGTTTCGGGAACAGGGTTTAGTGGTTTTACTGCTTATAATTGGACTATTATTAGGGGGGCAAGTATCAGTGGATTTAATTCTAGCAATTTCACGATTCTTACCACAAATTTTCAGCCTACTATTAAGGGTACATTCTCTTTGGTACAGTCGGGTAATAATATTAATTTGTTATACACCCCCTTCCCTTTCATAAATTTATCTGGCATTTCTTCTTCCATCAATCCATTTGTCAATCAATGTATTAACACTACTTCAACTGCTGATAGCTTTATTGTTACGGGAAATTATCTCTTAGGAAATATTACAATTACACCACCTTCGGGGTTTCAAATTTCCGAATCTGTCAATAGTGGTTATACCACAGGAACTATTTCTCTTACACCAACAAGCGGAATGGTTAGTTCTACTAAAATATATCTCGAGTTTATTCCTAGTGAATCTATTAACTATAGTGGAGGCAGTATTGCCGTAACCACCTCTAGTGCTACTACTCAATATGTTCCTGTTTCTGGTACAGGAATCGCAAATAATACCATCACCCTAACCTCTTCTGCTGGAACAAGCGCACAGTCTGTTTTCTTAAATTCAGCGATTACCAACATTATTTATTCCACAACAAGTGCTACAGGTGCATCTTTTTCTGGCTTGTCCACAGGAATAAGTGGTTCTTGGTCAAATAATGTGGTTACAATTAGTGGTACACCTACTACTAAAGGCACTAATAATTATACCGTAACCTTAACAGGAGGATGTGGTATAGCTACTGCCTCAGGAACTATTAGTAGTTCTTCTCCCACTGATAATTTTACTTGGATGGGTAATATTTCCTCTAATTGGTCGAATGCTGCAAACTGGTCAAACTACCTGTTACCGATTGCCACAAACAGTATTACTATTCCTTCCTCAGCCACCTTTCAACCTGTACTAAATACAAAAGTTACGGTTGCAGGCATCACTAATAGTGGCAACCTTACTTTGAATGGTAATCTGTTGACTATCAATGGTATAATTTCTGGAACAGGAACTATTACGGGTTCACCTGCTTCTAATCTTGTACTTGGAGGAAGTGCTTCAGGGACTCTTTATTTTAATCAAACGACAACCGATTCTACAAATGCATTGGATAGTCTAAACATTAACACATCTGGTACAGTACTGTTAGGTAATGCACTTCATATAGTTGGATTGGTCACTTCTACGTCGGGTACACTGAACACAGGTGGTAACCTTGTTTTACTGTCGAATAACAGCGGAACTGCGAGAATTGACAGAGTAATTGGTACGATTTCAGGCAACGTTACCAATCAACGATTTATCCCTGCAAAGTTCGCCCGCAAGTATAGTTTTCTTGGAAGTTCTGTTTCCTCCTCCATCCGCAATAGCTGGCAACAACAGGTCTATATCACAGGCTCGGGAACAGGGGGCAGCATTTGCGGTACGACTAATGGAGATGGTATAACTAGTACAGATAGGTATAATACGAATGGGTTCGACGTTACACCCTCTAATGCAGGAAGTGTGTTTACTTATAATGCCACACCTATTAACGGGTCAAGATGGGTGAGTATTCCGAATACCGACCAAACAAATATTACACCTGGAATTGGGTATAAGATAAATGTCAGAGGCAATCGAAATAGTAGCAATGTGACTTGTATCAATCAATTGGGTGTCGCTTCTCCTACACCACCCGAGGCAGTTACTTTAAGTTCAACGGGTACATTGACTGTTGGAGATTTGTCAGTGGCATTGAATAATCCATCCATTCATTCTTACACTTTGTTGGCTAACCCTTATCCTAGTCAGATTAGCTTCACGGCCTTTCAAGCAAGCAATTCAAATATTAATAATAAGATGTGGACCTATAGTCCCTTCGGTAATAACAACTATACTACCTATTCGAATGGTATAATAACAAACGGTGCAACGGGTTACGACAATACACATGGCGATAATATAGCAATAGGGCAGGCATTCTTTGTAGAGGCAAATCAAAATGGAAATGTGACTTTCCACGAAACGCATAAGGTGGGTGGAACGATACCAAATACAAAATACTTTGGGTCAACAAACAATCAGTTGATTCGTGTGGGACTCAAAACAACCGAGAATGTATCTTTAGATGAAGTCGTAGTGAGGTTCAATAGTTTTGGGACAAAAGAATACAATCCTGCTTGGGATGCATATTCCTTCAATTCAGGCACTCAGGTATTGACTACAAATAAAGGTAGTAATGCCTTAGCAATCGCCACACTACCAAATAGTACGGTTGCTGATACAGTTCAATTTGGTATCAGTAGTAATTCTATTGGAACGTATCGACTTACTTTCAGTGATTTTGAAAATATTGACTCCAACAAAAGAATATTATTGATGGATAAATTCTTGAATGCCACTCAAGATATCAGGGTAAATCAACAATATGATTTCAATATTACCGCAAATATGGCTTCACAGGGGAACAACCGTTTTGAAATAGCCTTCATCAATAAAGCCATTATTTTACCCGTACATTTTGTGAGTGTAACTGCTCAAGAAAATAGGGGAGTAGTCACCATCAATTGGACAGTGACTAATAAAGAAGGCATTGCAAATTACAGTATTGAGCGTAGCACCGATGCGAACCATTTTTCAGAAATAGGTCAGGCAAAAGCTACAGGACTCAATAATTATTCAATAGAAGATTTCGCCCCTTCGGGAAATACTACCTATTACCGCATAATAGCATTTGCCTCTAATGGCAGCATCTTTTATAGTAATACAACTGAACTCGTCACTCCTTACTCATCATGCAACACTTTTGGCATTACCCCTAACCCTGTCGAAGACAAATTGAACATCACCTTTATTTCAGCAGCTAGCGGCAAATTTCAGGTCAGAATAATCACAGCTACAGGTTTAGAAGTAATCAATATCGCAGAAGTAGGTGTAAAAAACAATACCCTCACCATTAATGCAGGCAACCTTGCAAGCGGTGTATATATATTTGAGATAATGGATAAAAATGGCAATCAGCAAATAGGAAAGTTTATAAAGAAATAAAAAGAAAATGTATAACACTAAAAGTTTGAAATACTTAAAATGCAAGTCGTACAATATAGACGTAAAACGTATAACGTAAAACCTAATACTTACAACGTAAAACGTACAACTTAATACTTATAACCTAATACTTAATACTTATAACCTATTACTTAATACCTAATACTTACAACTTAACACTTAACTCACATGAAACAGCGTTATTATTCATTAGATGTTTTCAGGGGTGCTACGGTCGCACTCATGATATTAGTAAATAATCCGGGAAATTGGGATAATACCTATTCACCACTTCGTCATGCGGTATGGTATGGTTGCACACCCACCGATTTGGTGTTTCCCTTCTTCTTATTTGCCGTAGGCAATGCCATGTCATTCGTAATGCCTCGTTACAAACAGGAAGGGACAGGCTATATGTTAAAAAAGGTAGTCAAGCGAACCATATTGATATTCCTGATTGGCTTATTACTCAATTGGAGTCCTTTTGTAAAATGGAATGACGGTCACATGGTACTAAAAACATGGGATACCGTTCGGATAATGGGCGTATTGCAACGGATTGCATTAAGTTATTTTTTCGCATCCCTAATAGTATATTTTTTCAAGACAAGGTGGGCAATCGGGATAGCTTGTACCATCTTATTGTTGTATTGGGGATTAAATATTTGGTTCGGACATGGCTCCGACCCTTTCAGTCAGAATGGCTACTTCGGAACGGATGTTGATATCAAGTTGTTTGGCGTTCCTCACTTATACAGAAACGAACCTCCTTTTGACCCTGAAGGTTTTGCTAGTACGACCACCGCAATTGCGAATGTGATATTTGGCTATTTGGCAGGGCAATATATTCAGGCTAAAGGCAAGACTTACGAAATGGTTGCAAACCTATTTGTGGCAGGGGCAATTGTGGTATGTGTGGGTTATTGTTGGGATTATGTGTATCCAATCACCAAAAGGACATGGTCGAGTAGTTATGCTCTCTATACAGTTGGACTTGCTACCATTACGCTCGCTTTATTCATCTATTGGATTGAATGCAAGGAGGTGAGGGGCGTTTGGAATCGTTTCTTCGATGTCTTTGGAAAGAACCCTCTTTTTATCTATGTTTTGAGCAGTTTCTTGCCTCACACACTCCAATTGATTCATTGGACAGACCATTTGAATAAGGCAGGCAAAAAAGTGGAAATCACTCCCTTTAAATGGTTTTATGAACATATTTGCAGGGTAGTTTCAGACGATTTAAGGGTAGGTTCCCTTGTCTATGCCATCAGTATGGTAGCTCTTTATTGGCTAGTTGCCTATCTCATGGATAAAAAGAAGTGGTATGTGAAGGTGTAAGGGGGTTACAAGTTTCAGGTTACAAGATGCTAGCAACCTGTAACCTGAAACTTGAATCTAGTAACCTTCAACTTGAATCTAGTAACCTGTATCCTGTATCCTGTAACCAGTAACTTGTATCCTGCAACTAGTAACTTCCCTTTTGGTAAAGTATATTTAACAATAAAGCACTTTTTATGCGACATACATTAGCTCTGTTTTTCCTTTTACCCCTTGCCATTCTTGCACAGCAAGGGCAACGTCCCAATATAATTTTCATCTTCAGCGATGACCATGCAAATGCAGCTATCAGTGCTTATGCCGATAGCCGTAACCTGATACAGACGCCCAATATTGACCGTTTGGCAAATGAAGGAATGACATTCAACCGTTGTTTGGTCACCAATTCAATTTGTGGGCCAAGCCGTGCCGCTGTCTTGACGGGAAAATATTCGCATTTAAATGGATTTTATAACAACGAAACCAATCCATTTGATGGGTCGCAGCAAACCTTTCCTAAGTTATTGCAAAAGGCAGGATACCAAACTGCTATGATTGGCAAATGGCATCTTATAAGCAATCCTACAGGCTTCGACCATTGGGAAATCCTCATCAGTCAGGGGCAATATTATAATCCGCCAATGATTAGGGACGGGAAAAAGGTTAAGTACGAAGGATATGCTACTGATATAATAACCGACCTATCGCTTGATTGGCTAAAGAAAAGGGATACGTCAAAACCATTCTTGTTGATGTGTCACCATAAGGCACCGCACATGGGGTGGGAACCCAATTTAAAGTACTTGGATTTTGATAAAGACCGCAAATATGCAGAACCTCCTACCTTATTCGACGATTATGGCAATAGTCGTGGCAAAGCTTGGAAAGACCAATTTATGACAATTGCCAAGGTCTTCAGTGATGAGGACATGAAATTGAAACCACCTACTGATTTGAATGAGGAACAGTTAAAAGAGTGGAACAAATACTATGAACCACGAAATGCTGCTTATAGGGCTTCAAAAATGACAAGTAAGGATAGTATCCGTTGGCGATATCAACGTTATATGCACGATTATTTGGGCTCAATAATGTCGGTAGATGAAAGTGTTGGAAAGATTTTGGATTATCTTCAAAAGGAAGGATTGGATAAGAATACCATCGTCATTTATTCGAGCGACCAAGGCTTCTTCTTAGGCGAACATGGTTGGTTTGATAAGCGTTGGATATTAGAAGAGTCATTGCGAACACCATTTTTATGTCGTTGGCCTGCAGTTGTAAAAGCAGGAAGTGAAAATGAAAAGATGGTTTCCTTATTAGATGTGGCGGAGACTTTTGTTGAGGTGGCAGGGATACCAAAGCCTGCGGATATGCAGGGGAAAAGCCTCGTTCCATTGTTAAAAGGGGAGAATCCAAAGGATTGGCGTACAAGTTTTTACTACCACTATTACGAATATCCTAAGTCGCATCGGGTACGTCCACATTATGGGGTGATAACGGATAGGTATAAGTTGGTTCATTTCTACAAACCCGATTTGGATGAATGGGAATTGTACGATTTAAAAGAGAATCCTAGAGAGACAATAAATTATATCAATAAACCTACTTATGCTAAAACTATTGTGAAGTTGAGAGTGGAGTTAACTAGGCTAGAAAAGGAATTGAAAGTACCCCCAATCAGCGAAGAACCTCGTTCTGATTATGGTAGTCTGCCCTTTGATGACCGTTCCATGATGCAACCGAATAATCAGAAAAAGAAAGCAGATCATTAATTTCTCAACCACTTTTCTATATCTCATCAGAGCTTTCAGAGATAATTGATTTGGCGTGTAGTCTGTAGTATGGTAGTTTATATTATTTGTCAAATATTATTGGTTGATTAACATGATAAGTAAAGGCCTCGAAATTCTGTTATCTGATTAACTCAAATTCAGACACCCTGTCCAATTATGCCCAATATTTTTCACCTATATAAAGTTGATTTGTTTTAATGAATATCCCTCCCTATTATCTCAATCTTACAATTTGCACTTCAGCAATTAAATTCTATTCATTTATTAGTTCAGAATGTGAAACCAAAAATAACGTCAATCAAATTATTACTTGGCAGATATGCACGGGTTGGAAATATATTATAGTGCTAATTACCTCAAAAAATATCCAATGAAATGATTTTATTCCCGATAATTTTAAAAATTCTCATAATATTGCTGTGTAAAGCAAATAAATATTGGCAATTCTTAGAAATATATGGGCTCAAAGTAATGATGAGGCTTCAATTTGGCAAGATTTGTTAAATGGCGACAAGAACGCCTTAGAGTTGATAATGAACGAGTACATGGATTCCCTTTTTTTATATGGGAAACGGTTCTCTACCGATACTAACTTTATAGAAGATTGCATTCAAGACCTTTTTATTGGAATCTGGCAACGACGCGATTATTTAAGTGCAGCCGTAAACATAAAATCCTACTTGTTTTCATCATTTAGGAGGCTGATTCTTAGAAAAATTAAATTATCTAAAAGAATCCCTTTCACTTCATTTGATGATGGTTTCAAAGATTTTCATTTTGAATACGCTATTGATAATAAAATAATTAAAGATGAAGATGCACGTGCTGTTGCCAATAAAATCAAAATCTTGATGGATGGATTGCCAAAAAGACAAAAAGAGATTATTTATCTAAAATTCTATGAATCCTTAAATAGGGATGAGATTGCCGAAATCATGCAAATAAGTTCCCAATCCGTTTCTAATCTTTTACAAAAAGCATTGGTTAACCTTCGGTCTAACAATGAAATACTTCCACTACTAATTACTATTCTTATCTTTTTTATGGTAATGCACATTTAATTAGTGTTTTCAACTTTTTTATCCCACACATAGTTGACCATACAGGGAATATTGAGTAATATTCTTTCTTGTAATGGGGTATGAAAATATAATTTTATACTCTTTTATCTAAACAGTATTTTGGATATATCAAATAGATGGCTATTTTATTGTAGTGGATTAGAAAATCTGCCGGTTGTTTGATATATTCAGGTTACAGGAAAATTTTAAGCTTGAAAAAGGGATATAGATTGCTTGGTTTGTCTTCTAGAGATTTTAATCAACTAAACAAAGTAATTTTTGATATTAATGGATTTGTCAGCAATATTTTTCTACTTACTGATAAGGTTGCAATAGTTCCAAAGTATATAAATAAACTTCACAAAAAAATAAGTTGCATGATTAAATCATTTATTAAATTAGGAAGAGGCAAGTCGAATTGCTTATTTTCTAATCAAATTAGGACGCTCTATCTTCTAGTCTTTCTTTGTTCATTCTCTATAAGTTCGATAGCCCAAAACAAAGTCATCAAAGTTGCCTGCATTGGCAATAGCATCACTTATGGTTCTGGAATGAAGAATCAATTGAGGGATGCCTATCCCTATGTTTTAGGAAGGATGTTAGGTGACGGCTATGAAACTCGCAATTTTGGTGTGAATGGTTCCACTCTTCTACGGAATGGTAACAAGCCCTATTGGAATACAGATGCTTATCCAAAAGCAAAGGATTTTAACCCCGACATAGTCATTATTAAATTAGGTTCTAACGATTCAAAACCCATTCATAAGGCTATTTGGGGGCAGTTTGAAAAAGACTTAATAGATATGGTAGATACCTTTAGAATGCTACCATCTCATCCCAAAATTTATCTCTGTTACCCTGTTCCTGTATTAGGTATTGGAAATTTCGGTATTACCGATTCGATTTTAGTTAAAGTCATTATCCCTTCAATCAAGAAAGTAGTTGAATATAAAAAGACAGAATTTATTGATTTACATACAGCATTGACAGGGCAAGATTCTCTTTTTCCTGATAGAGTTCACCCTATTCCTGCAGGTACAGTACTCATAGCAAAGGCCGTCTTTAAGGCACTAACAGGAAAAGAGGGCACAAATGTTCCTCAAGAATTTCCAGGAAAGAAAGGAATTTGGAACAAACATGACCGATACGATTTTTTATTCAACGAAAAGAATGCAATAGTAGTTGCTCCTTCAACCCCTGCAATAGGCAATCCATGGATATTCCGTCCTGCATTCTTTGGGTCCTTTTCTCAGGCTGATTCTTCCCTATTAAATAAGGGATACTTTATTGTTTATCTTGATTTGACCCATTTATATGGCAGTCCAAATGCACAAAAGATATTTGGTGGGTTTTATGATTATCTCCTAAAAAGTTATCAGCTCTCTCCAAAAGTTACGCTTGAGGGTCTAAGTCGAGGGGGATTGTTTGTATTGAATTGGGCGGCAAACAATCCTGAAAAGGTGGCCTGTATCTATGTGGATGCACCCGTTTGTGATATAAAGAGTTGGCCAAGTAAGAAACAGTCAACTCTTTGGAATAGTTTTTTGAAAGAATACAATATCACAGATGCACAGGCTGATACTTTGAAATGTAGTCCTGTAGATATTGCAGAAAAATTGGCAAAATCAGGATTACCCATATTAGATGTATGCGGTGATTCCGATAAGTCTGTTCCTTTTACTGAAAATACATTGTTGCTAAGAAACAAAATGACAGCAGCAGGTGGAAATTTTCGGATAATCACTAAGCACGGGGTGGATCATCATCCACATAGTCTTGTTGACCCGTCCCCAATTGTGAATTTCATACAACAACACCAAACAGAATATCTTGCCAAACAACACATGAATTATAGGGGCAATCTCAATAACTCTCGCTACATTTTTGAAAATAAAAAACAGGGAAGGGTAGCTTTCCTAGGCGGTTCAATCACCGAAATGAAGGGTTGGCATAATATGGTGATGGAACAATTGAAACAACGGTTCCCTGAAACTAAATTCGATTTTATTGAGGCAGGTATTGGTTCCACAGGAACAACTCTAGGTTCATTCCGAATAGAAAAAGATGTTTTGAGTAAGGGGAAAATTGATTTATTATTCGTAGAGGCTGCCGTGAACGATCATACAAATGGCTTTGATTCCTTGGCTCAAATACGGGGAATGGAAGGAGAAGTTCGTCATGCCTTATTAAGTAATCCTGATATGGATATCATCATGCTGCATTTTATTTATGACCCATTCATTTCCATTTTCAATCAAGGGCAAACGCCAGATGTGATTTTGAATCATGAAAAGGTGGCGGATTACTATCAAATTCCTTCTATCAATCTAGCACAAGAAATAGCCGAAAGAATGCAATCGAAAGAGTTTGACTGGAAACAATTCGGCGGGACGCATCCTTTGCAATTCGGACATCAATTTTATGGGGCAGCCATCGAGAGATTAATGGATAAAATGTGGTCTGTAACTTACGCCGATAATAAACTCACCCCGCATACTATCCCATCAAAACCGTTAAATGAGTATAGTTATTTTAAAGGCAAACTGATTGATCCAAAAGAAGCTAAGATAAAAAAAGATTGGCAATATCAATCTCCGTGGACTCCAACTGTTGCTGGAACTGTTAGAGAAAGGTTTAGGGGCATTAGTGTATTGAAAACCTTAAAGCCAGGTGCAGAACTCTCCCTTGATTTCAAAGGAACTGCCATCGGAATTTATACACTTCCTGGTCCTGATGCAGGCATTATAGAATATAGTATTGATGGTATGAAGTTTTCTAAATTAGACTTATTTACCAAATGGAGTAGTAATTTATACATTCCTTGGGTATATACTCTTGATGCAGCATTAAAAGACAAAAAACATAAATTGACTTTACGTATGTCTGATGAAAAGAATGAAAAGAGCAAGGGTACTGCCTGTCAGATATTTTATTTTGTTGTGAATGGAGAGTAGTAATAAGTTCAGGAGGCATTGTATAAAGAAAGGTTTATGAGTGATGAGGCAATAAAACAATCTAAAATTGGCAATTCTTAGGAATATTGAACAAATAAATTAATCAATTTTTAAAATTTTTCACTTAGTAGCTCCCAATTCTACAAAGTAGAATTTCTATGTGAACTTATCTTTAATAAAACATAGAAAAAAATCTATGTGCTTTCTATGTGAACCTATCTGCCTATGTGTTGAGCTTATTTTGTAAAATTCGAATTATTTTCTATTGTATTAAACCTGAAAATTGCTCAATTTATTTATGTCACTACTTCCACTTTTAATTGCTTTCCTTATTTTCTTAATCGGTTTACATTATTAACGAATTTTTACTTCATTTTTATTAATTCGTTACTCTTTTAAACTTACAAGGAATTTTGTATGAAAATTTTTCTTGAAAGAGGGTATGCAAATATGTTTTTATTCTCTTTTTAAATCTAGACGGTATTTGACACTTCAGATGATGGCTGTTTTGTTGTATTGAAAAAGATTTTCCACTGATGATATGTCATTTACAGGTAAAGGGAGAGTTCAAAAATGAAGGACGAATATCGATTGCTTTGAATAAGTTCTCTTTCTATCTATTTTATTTATTGGTAAGTGTAATTATTGAAACTAGAAAATTTGATTTATTAATACGATAATGTTTGCTTTATGATTAAAATGATTGTTTGCAATTTCAATCTAAATGATGTTTCTCCACGCACATATTTGAGCGAAAGGGATACTGGAAATGAATCTTTAAGTCAGGCACCTAAACTGAAATTCCGGGCTTATCCTCGGACTTAATGAGGTTGGATAATCCACATTACTGAAATTAATTCAGTTTGTTGTCTTTTATACTTACTTAAACGCTTAAACAACATATCATAAACACTTTTAATTAAAAAAAATGAATAAGTCTCTCAACACACTCAATAAAGTGATTTTCGGCAATTCAATTCAATTGCCTTCATTTGTTTGCCTAATTTCAATTCTTCTTTCCCTTTCTTTGGGTACTGCTTTTGGGCAGACACTTACCCTATCTTCTCCTGTTTCAGGAGACAATTCAAGTGCTTCAGGTAATGGAGCTACACAAAAAAATAACTATATTAGTTATGGTACTCGAGGGAGTTTTAATTTAACTTCTGCAACCAATTACAGTAAGTGGAGCGAGGGTTGTATAGCAATTGATAATACGGGAGCGACAGGTTTTTTTAATACTAATAATGCCAGAAACTTTGTAGCAAGATATGATGCAACAAATTCATTAATAATTGATGGGGCTATTCCTACGGGTTCGGGTTACACTTCAGCAGGTTATTCAGGTATTGCCATCAGTCCTAATGCAGAGTACGTTTATAGTTCTTATTCCATTCCAGGGGGTGATTTAATCTTTGGTAATGGTACTAATCTTACACTTTTAACTCAAGCTAACACAGCGACAGGTTCTGTATCTGCTTTAACCTGTGCAACATTTACAGGGATTACTGCAGGAATGGTTGTGACAGGTGCAGGCATTACAAATACAAATAATGCTGCACCAACAGTTACAGTAACCACTACTCCGGTTTCTTCTACTGTAAGTTTGACAGGAGGTCCAATAAATGCCACCTCTTCTACCTATGCTTTTTCTTTGCCAGCATATACAAATGAAACTGTTGGTTCGACCAATACACTTAAAATGGCTGCTACCCCAACGGGCATCATTCCTGGAATGGTAGTTGTTTTAGGTGGAGGTATCACAAGCGCTATTGGCACACCAAATGTTTTTGTGACTGCAGTTAGTGGTACTACTATTACCTTGAATAAAACAATTACTGCCACTTATGGTGGTTATGTATTTTATTCCCCTGCTATCCACAGGAATTTATGGTCTCCTTCAACTTCTAGTACCATCTCATTCAATAAATATATAGGCTCTACTGCAACAACTAATTCCATTTTGAGTATTCCCTTTATTTACTCTGGCGATTTAGTATATATGAATGATGTTAGCACCGCAAGTACTTCCAATAGGACTAATTTTAATTTCAGTGGCTACCACTTTGGGATGGCTTTTGATGCTTCGGGGAATTTATTTTTTGCAGACAGAGACAATGATAATATTTACAAGGTTTCTACTTTGTCTTATTCTGTCACTTCAACAGCTACTACAGGTGCCACAACACTAACACTGTCATCGGTATCTGGATTAGCAAACGGCATGTTGGTTAGTGGCCCATACATCCCATCACACACCTACATTACAAACATTAGTAGCAATACAATTACACTAAGCAATGCAACATCAGGAGGTTCAATAACTTCTACTCTTGGAAGTATTGGTTTTGTAACAGGTGTTTCAACTATTGCAGGAACAGGGGCTTCTGGAAGTTCAAATGGAACAGGTACAAGTGCAAGTTTCAATGCTCCAATGGGTATTACTTTTGACTATAGTGGAAACCTGTATGTGGCCGATGGGGGTAATAGCAAGATAAGAAAGATTTCAGCTAATAATGGTGTACTATCCTATAATGCAAATACAGTTAGTGATTTTAGTACTGGATATAACACTAAAGTCGCCCACTTAAGTATTGACCCTAATGGAAATAATTTATTTGTTGGTTATAGTGGTTCTGCATCACAAATTTTTAGAGTGCCTTTATCGACAGGTACAAAACCAGGGACCTCTTATTTTGGTACTGGGACAACGTTAACTTATACTGGAACTTGGCCAGCGGTATCAACTGCAGCTGCAAGTAATACTTTTTCAGCTGGTACTGTTTTTTCGCTCCCTGCTCCAACAGGCACTTACCTAAGGGGTTCGGTTGCAGGCAACTTGTCAAATAATTCATTTAATACGGCAATTTTAGGAGCGAGTAATGTTTATACTGCCTATAAAACAAGTGCTACTTTTACAGCAACAGTAGGTTCAGCAGTAAGTTTAACTGCTATAACACCCGATGTTTCTGGTATTGCTTTAGGTGCGGGAGCAACTGATAATGTGAATGGTATGGCTGTTGATCCTACAACTGGAGCAGTTTATTATTCAGAAACCACTTTTAATTTGCTTAGAAAATTAGTTAGCTCAAATAATATTATTGCAACCACAAGTGGTAACTGGTCTTCGGTTTTAAGTAGTGCAACTAGTTCAAACGATGCATTCATCAATAATTCCATTACTGTTGATGCAAATGCCTCAATTGCTAATGTAATTGTAGCTTTCGGGCAGACGTTAACAATTAACAATGGTCAAACACTAACAGTATCTGGCAATGTGGTCAATAATGGTACGATTGTCAATAATGGGACTTTAACTGTTTCAGGTGCCATCTACAATAATGGCTTATTTACAAACGGAGGAACTGCTGCTGCCATTGTGAATGCTAGTGGAAATATCGTAAATTCTGCCTTAGGCACATTCACAAACGGTTCAGGTGCCACACCTACAGGAACGATTAATCTTAGTGCTTCCATAATGAATAATGGCGGTGTATTTACAAATACCAATTCTTATGGTATCATCAACATTTCCACTGCCACTGCCACTTCAGCCACTCCTCTTTCTCCGAGTGCAGCAACATGGGGAGGTAGCATCAATTATACTGGAAGTGCAGCACAAACATTAGTTGTCGGCAACTATAACAATCTTACTATCAATACTTCGACTGCTTCACAAGTAGTTACCTTAAATGGGGCTGCAACTATTACAGGTACATTGACTCTTACTAAAGGTATATTGTCATTGGCAGGAAATAATATCACTATCAATAGTGGTGCAAGCATTTCAGGAGGCAGCAGTACCACGAGTTGGATATATCCGGCTACAAGCGGCAACTTGATAATTAATAATGTGCCTGTCAGTGCTACTGTTTTCCCAGTCGGTTCATCCACAAACTATGCACCCCTAACAATTACTCCTTCTGCTTCTTCATTAAACTATACGGTAGGACTTGTCGGTACACCTGTACCTGCAGCAGGTTCACCTAACAATGTTGTAAATCAACAATGGTCTATTTTGGCTTCAAGTGCAACTACTGCTACTGTTGTATTTGGTTTTAACGCAGGAACAGGTGGAATAGGTTTAAGTTTTGCACCTGCATCTCCCTGTGAGATAGGCAATACAACTAACGGAACAACCTATTCTGTATCACAACCATTCAATAACAGTAATGTGCCAACATCTTTAGGAAGTAATGATTATACGCTGACCACATCAGGTAACATTACAATTCCTGCAAGTGGAATCAATGCCTATACCATTGGAAATTCGAATTCTATTGCAGGAAGTACCACCAATTGGATTGGCGGTACTGTTGGTAATCTAACTAATTGGAG
Organism: Chitinophagaceae bacterium; assembly: GCA_947379895.1. Taxonomy (GTDB): domain Bacteria; phylum Bacteroidota; class Bacteroidia; order Chitinophagales; family Chitinophagaceae; genus Parasediminibacterium. Next base: position 22,869 of record CANCPA010000046.1, read on the forward strand.
TACAGCAGCAAACTGGGATAATGGAGTGCCAAGCACTTCTAATACTGCGGTTATCCCAAGTACCGCCACTTATCAGCCAACAATTTCTAGCAGCATTACAGCGGGTAGCTTAACTATTAATAGTGGTGCAACTCTTACGATAAATTCTAGTGGCTCATTACAACTTCAGGGCGGTTCAATTATTAATAATGGTACTGTAAGTTGTAATAGTAGTTCGAATGTAGTTACGTTGGCAGTATCGAGTGCACAACAATTTTCCGGAACAGGTAGCATCACCAATTTGACAATTAATAATTCCAACAATGTTACTATTCTTAGTGGGGCATCACAAACAGTATCTGGAGCGCTTACTTTAACTTCTGGTACACTTATTTTGACAGGTAATTTGACAGTAAATGGAAGTGTAACGAGTGGTGGTGGGATAATTTCAGGTGCTTCTCGCCTTACTTATGGTAGTGGCATACCTGTTTCCTATACCTCAGCTATTACAACAGGTGCAGAATTAACGCCAAATAGTGGTTCTGTTGGTAGCTTAACCATCAACGCAGCTAGCTCTACAGTAACCTTGAGTAGTGCAGCAAGTGTTACAAGTTTGGCTTTAACTGCAGGTACTTTAGCAGATGGTGGTTTTACTTTAACCAATACTGGAAATATCACTGGTGCTGGAACACATATTGGAACGGGGAAAATAACTATGACAGGTAGTGGTGCTTCTATTAGTGGCGCTACTCTACAAAGTGTGACTTTAAACAATAGTGGCGGCTTTAGTTTGTCGGGCAGTACCACTATAAATGGGGCATTGACTTTTACTTCTGGGAAACTTTCAATTGGAGCTAACACATTGACGATTGCCGGTACCATTGCGTCAATGTCTGCCGCTAATTCATTTACTGGAGGAAGTTCTTCCATCTTAAATATAAATGGTACCGGTACTTTGGGCAATTTATATTTTGACCAAACCACAGCTAGTACTACTAATTTGCTGTCATCAATGACTATTAATAGAACTTCAACTGGTGTAGTGACATTGGGAGCTTCAAGTCCGTTCACAACAGCTGCCTTGACGTTGACTGCAGGAACTTTCAACGATGGTGGAAATACAATTACTGTAACAGGTAACGTTTCAGGTACAAGTGGTACAATTGCAAGTTCTGGAAGTGGAGAACTATTGATGACAGGAAGTGGAGCAACTATTGCAGCCCTTACATTAGGTAATCTCGAAATTCAAACTTCAGGATCAGGCGTTAGCAATAGTGGAGCCTTGATATTGAATGGAGATCTCACAGTGACATCGGGAACATATCAATTAGGCAATAATCTCACTTGTAATAATATCAACATAAGCTCGAATGGAGTACTAAATTCATCTTTCAACCAAACATCAGGTAATTGGAGTCTATTTTTAGGTGGTAGTGCAGGCACTGCTAATTATACCGTCAACAACAATGGTACTTTTGGTGGTTCGGCTTCTACACCAACGGTTGCTGATGGTATCAGATTGTTTTATAGTCTGTCATCTCCAATTGTAACTTTTACGGGTAGTGGAACCTATAATTTTGGTGCTTTAATTCCTAATGGAAGTAGCAATGTAGCACAGACCTTGAATATTCAAACTAGTATGAATTTAAGAAGGGGCTCTTCCGCTGTTGGATTTTCCGTTCAGAATTCTAACACATTTACTGTAACTAAGACTTGTAATATTTTTGCAGGTGTTACCCTTGCATTAATGAACGGTTGTAATTTTCATTCAGCATCTACAGCACCTAATACCAACCAAGGAAACATCATTTATAATATCTATGGAACATTAGATTTAAGCGGTACAGGTACAGGTGGCACTTCTTCGAGTGGATTCAACTTATTTGCATCAACATTTGCAGGGAATACCCAAAATGTTACGGTAAATGTCGGTGACGGAACTTTGGCAAATGCTGGCACCCTGATATTAGGTACTAATATAAACATGGTTCAAAATGCTGGTCAGTCGGTTTTAATTAATACAACAAATTATTCAACAGTATCTTTTGGGGGAACGACTACACCAGTTTTCACATTGACAAATGCAGGTGTAACTTCAAATAGTTTATTTCCTAATTCATTTTATAACCTGACCTTAAATAATACAGGTGGAGTAACATTACCCACAGCCGCTACTGTAAATGGCACATTGACACTTAATTCAACTGCTGCTCTTACAAATGGAGGTAGCGTGACAATGGCTTCTGGCAGCAACATCGTTTATAACAAAACAAACAGTTCAAATGCACTTACTGCCGCACCAATATTCAGTGGCACAGTAGGTGTGACCTATAAAGGTAGTGCTGCCATCACAACAGGGTATGAATTACCAACTGCAGCAGGTGTTGTCAATAGTCTGACCATCAACAATAGTGCAGGTGTCACCTTAGGTGCATCATTGACTACAGCTAGCAATAGCGTATTGACATTTACTTCTGGCTTACTCTCTTTGAATACAAATAGTCTGACATTAGGAACAGGTTCCACAATTAGTGGTGCAAACAGCAGTAAATATATACTTGCAGGAAGTTCGGGTAATTTCACAATGAATGGTGTGGCTGCAAACACTGCAACTGTATTTCCAATCGGGTTTAATTATAGTAGTACCAATTATTATACACCCATTACAATAACTACAAATAGTGGAAGTAGTGCAACCAACCTTACTTCAAATGCAAGTTATCTGACACTAGGTGTGGGTTTATCCTCTAAAGTGGTGAATGTACAATGGTCAGTATTGGCAAGTGCTACAGTAACAGCTGGCATTGTATATCAATTTTCAAGTGGCAATGCTGCAGGTTCTTTCGTCCCATCCGGTGCTTGTGAACTTGGTATATCTAATGGAACAAGCTATGAAATTCCTGCAACATCAGTGGGTACCCCAAGTAGTGTAGCAGGTGGTTACACCCTTACTGCGAGTGGGCTATCGATACCATCATCAGGAAGTAATTTATACGTTTTGGGTAATTCAGGAAACGTTGCAGCAATAACATCCACCACATGGATTGGTGGTGATGGTGCTTCACCCACTTCTTGGACTAATGCCAACAACTGGAGTGGAGGTAATCTGCCAACATCAAACATTGATGCAGTAATACCTTCTGGATTAACTTATTATCCATCTATCAGCACGACCGTTTCATGCAACCACCTACTATTAAATGGTACTGGTATTACAAATACAGGAACTCTGCAAGTAAGCAGTAATGCAACAATCAATGGAATTATAAGCGGAACAGGAACGGTCTTAATGAATGGTGTTTCTACCCTTTCTGGAACTGGTTCCATTAGCAACCTTCAAACTGCGACTAATACAATTACGCTTGGAAGTAATTTTAGTGTATCTAGTCTAAATATAGCTAGTGGTACATTGGCAGTAGGTGGATTCACTCTCACAAATAGTGGCAGCATTTCTGGATCTGGTTCAAGTACCACTACAGGAAGTGGCAAGATAAAAATGACAGGGGCAGGAAGTGCAATATCAATTGCCACTTTGGGTAGTCTTGAAATTGCACCTTCAAGCGGAACTGTTTCATTCAATAGTAGCGTTACACCAACGATTACTGGTAATCTAACTTTGACAAGTGGTACTTTGGCTGATGGAGGCAATACCATAACTGTTACTGGAAATATTTCAGGTAATGGAACGCATACAAGTTCAGGTAGTGGCGAACTGAAAATAATTAATTCAAGCTCGACAATATCGAATGCATTTTTTGGTAATTTGGAGATAGCACTTGCAAGTGGTACCATCACTCTAACAGGTGCTACAAGTGTTACAGGATTGATACTTACAGGTGGTACATTAGCAGACGGAGGTTATAAATTAACCAATAGCGGTAGCATTTCTGGTACTAGTGGTAAACACACTTCAACAGGTAGCGGAGAGATATTGATGACAGGAAACGGTGCTACGATTGCTGCCTTAACTTTAGGCAACCTTGAAATTCAATCTGGTGCATCAGGAATTAGTAATACTGGAGTGCTATTACTAGTTGGAGATCTTACAGTAACATCTGGAATATTTCAATTAAGCGCTAACCTAACTTGCAATAATATCACTATCACCTCAAATGGGGTATTTAACTCTTCTAAAAGCCTATCATCCACTGGTGACTACAGCCTATTTTTAGGTGGAAGTACAGGCTCGGCTAATTATACCGTCAACAACAATGGAATTTTTGGTGGTTCTGCATCAACACCAACTGTTGGTGATGGTATCAGAAT
>CANCPA010000047.1 GCA_947379895.1 Chitinophagaceae bacterium
CTCGCTTTCTCACCAGTCCTTACATAAGCCACCTTAGGGCAATCTGCTTTCAGCGAAGCTGAAATTGAGAAAAATCCGTAGGATATTTTTTCTCAAAAGGTTGAACGGAGTGGCGTTGTAAGGACGAAGCCTGCCGGCTAAGAGGCAAAAAAATTGAATAAATCCATATTCTAATCGGTTTGAACTTTTAGCTTTCATAAATCGAATTTATTTAGGTTTAATATTTTAAGCGAAAAACTTTTATGCACCCTAACTAGGTAAGTTTTGCTCTATGTTTTATTATGTCAAGACAACAAACAAAATGAGCCAGAAATGTCTGGCTCATTTTGTTTGTGATTATCATTTTGCTTTCACTTTAATTTCCGCAAGTTCCTTTCTCTCCATTACTTATATGACCAAAGTATTTTCCATAATTTAATACATAATGGGTAAAATATAATTTTCTAGGAGTGAGTCCCACAATCGATTTGTTTCTTTCGTCACTTACCATGACAATAATATTATTCATTGCCCCTAATGGCAAAACTACTTGACCAGAACTACTGATTTTTACATTTTCGGGCAAAGGAACATCTTCGCTTACAATCACTAAATAATTAGCATTAGGGCCAAAATACTTACAGGAAGTTAAAAGCTGACCTTGAAAACCTGGTGTTGCCTTTATTTCTTCAGCTATAGCACCATTTTGAAGTAAAGCAATATAATCTATTAAGTCTTCGGTGGTAGGCAATGTACTCAAGTGAAGAATTTCTAAGTTACCTTTTGCAATACCATCTACATAAGGAGCATAGGCCAAAAGACAAGTAAAAATAGCATCCCTTGATGCGAAATAAGCAGTCCTTTGTAATAATCCTCCTGTATAAAAGGCAAGTTGATCTGTATGAAAGGTCTCAAGTAAAGCCTTTATTTGTAATAAAGTATATGGTTGAGTTCCTGTAAAAACGGTAGGATTGCCAAATATAGCAGCACCCATTAGGCTAAGAATATTTGCAAGGTCACCAACTTTTATATTTTTAATGCCAGTTAAACTAATTTTTATCATTTTCATTGTATTCGTATTATTTTTTGAAAAAATATTTGATGACGGTTGATTTCATTACAACTTAGGTTTTTAATCCTTTAATGTAAATGAATTGTCATTGGCTTTATAACTATTGCCAATTTTCCGGGAAAAACGGTATTAGTTATATTGATGTTGTGAGTTTCTTTATTGATATCGCTAATAGTTATATCGATATTGTTCGTTTCTTTATTTATATCATCATTAGTTATATGACTATAATAAATTTTCCGGGAAAATCATCGTTAGTTATATTGATATTGTCAATTTTCCGGGAAATACCACATTAGTTGTATCGAAATTGCCAATACAAATAGGACTATCTTTTTTAAGGACAATACCAACTAGTAATTAATCACTAAAAGAAACTTTAAAAGAAATGTACCAATAAAAATGAATGCTAAATTGGAGGCTTAAAAGAAGATTGTGCAGGATAAACCGTGCCTTTTACCAAAGAAAGAAGATGAGAAACAATTGCCGCTAACTTTTCGATAGCAATATTTGCCCGAATTGGGCAGTGATAAGCAGTTTGAAAAGTAATAGACAGACAATACATCGTTTTATAAATTCATGAGGATGCAAAGTAGTCATTTCTCAACAGTGAAATGTTAAAGTTTTAGAATAAGATATTGTTTACTTGTAATTGAGTTATTACTCAGGAGGTCTTACCACAAAGAAAACTAAGATAAAGTGATGTTCACAAAGTTTTCTAATTAAAAATATCCACCTTAAACGATTGTAAATTCCACAAATCCTCGTGTTTCTACTATATAAATTTTTTTCATAAAGGCGTACCTAATGCTAAGAAGTAGGATTCCTCTGTGACTTTTTATTCAATAAAAAATAGAAAAAACTATGCGTTTTCTATATGGCTATGTACCTATGTGATAGCTTTTTGTCTATGCTAAAAGTTATAGAAATAGGAAACATGAGCCACCTAATTTATTGCATTGTGAAAGTCCTCTTGTGCCTTGCTCTTAAACCACTTTAATGATAGCAATTATTTTTCTCTTTTTTAATTGCATAAATACGGGTGTGTTGTGATTGGCTGTTAAAACGATTTTGATAACCATTATTCATGCACTTTTTTTAGGAAATATAATTTTTTATCTTATTTGAATGAGTAAATTGATAAAAATTCGTCAAAAATTTTACAATTTTATGACAAAGTTGACGAGAATCATGTTTGTAGATGTTGAAAGTCAACCATAATACACTTCAAAAGTTTGAACATTTGTAATGTAAACAAAAAGTTATAACGTTAAATTAAACAAATTATGAAAAGTAATTCAATTATGTTTCTTTTCATTTTTCTTGTAGTAGGGCTAACGAGCTGCACCAAAAATGATCAAGTAGTTACAGAATCTTCTAGCAGCACAAATGTGCTGAATGCGTACAAAACAGCTACAGTTCCCACAATCGATGGGACGGCAGATGCTATTTGGAGTAAAGCAACAGAATTATCTGTTAATCCAATTGTTCCAAATCCAGGAAATGGATTATTTATGGGCTATTGTGGCGAACAATATCCTGCAACTATCAAGGCAATGTATGATGCCAACAACATTTATTTCTTAGTTAAATGGGATGACTCTACCAATGTAACGGCCATTCAACCATGGGTTTTTGATGCTGTAGCACATACATGGTCTCAAAGAGGTAATGCAAGAACTTTTGATGTTAATGGTAACTTAACAAAGCTTTCAATGGGATTAGATCAATTGGCTTTCCAATTTGACATTAATAATTCCACTCAAAACTTTGCTTCACAAACTTGTTATGCTTCTTGCCATTTGTTTACTCCATACAGAAATTATGCGGGTGCAATGGTTGCTAATGCAAGTGGAAATCATTACACAAATGGATCAACAGAAAAGGTTGATTTATGGTGGGCAAAACTTAATAGAGATGTATTAGCTAATCAAATGGATGATTGGTATCTTGATGATGGTGGTGGACAAAGTTACTATGATACACTAGGTGGAAGCGCAAATGGTCGTCATGCAAATGGACAAATTAAGCCTACTCCATTTACTACCACTTACATTTTGCCATCTACTAAAAAGGCACCTTCTGCTACTTATAGTGGTCCTTATTCAAATTCTCAAACTTTAGCATATACACTTGCTTCTGGAAAATCGGTAAGTGTTAAAGTTCCTCTTTATGTAGAAACAGGTGCTGCAAAGCCATATTATAATGCTGCAGATGTAACTTCGGGTACTGCCTTGAAAGTTACAGCTGTAGATTCGATGGGTGTTCTTACTTTGTCTGACAATTCAACTATTGATCCAAATGCAGATCCTGCTTCATATAAAGATGATGCAGGTGTAGGCAGAAATATCGGTGCAAAATGTTTCCCATCTTTTATCTTACAACCGTTTGTTAATGAAAGAGCTAACCTTAAAACTTCTGCTGTTTATACCGGTACAGGTTGGGTAGTAGAAATTCAACGTGCCTTAAAAACAGGCGATGTTTTAAAACAAGATGTTGACTTTACCGATTTAACTGATAGACCATTTGGTATTGCTATTTGGAATCAATCAAATTATCAACATGGCATTCAACCTAACCTGCTTTTGCACTTTAACAAGTAATAGACAGTCTTTTTCACTTTAAAAATATTATTATGTACAAGAAAAAGATAGCAATATTAGCTGGTTTCGTTGCCATAATAATGCTTGTTACAACGGGGTGCTATAAGACAGATACGCTTGTAGTAAATCCAGGTAGTTCAATTACAACTACAGTAAGTTTTGCAAAAGACGTTGTACCCATTTTTTCAAATAGTTGTGCATTAAGCAGTTGTCATGTTTCAGGGGGTAAAGCTCCAAACCTTACAGCTGATAAGGCATTCAAGTCTTTGACAGATGGGGCCTACTTTAAAGCAAATGACCCCGATAACAGCGTAATTATGCTATGGCTAACAGGTAAAAAAAGCCCTGCAATGCCTTTGGGTAATGCTCCAAATGCAACCATTAATGCTAAGATTTATGCATGGATCAAACAAGGTGCTCAAAACAATTAAATTAATAAAAATGAAAAGAGTTAATAATGTTATATCAACGGTTCAGTTAAAGTTAACCGTACTCTTGCTTCTGTGTATATCCATCTGTATTAGCGGATTGCATGCACAGGATTCTACAGCTGCGCCTGTAGCTAAGAAAAAACTTTACGCAAAAAATACCTTTGAAGGTAATTTACTGATAGATAACCAATCTGTTATGGTACCTATCAAGGGAACATTTGAATTTTATATTCAACACCGTTTCGGAACTACAGATAAAGGCATCAAGGATTTGTATGGCATTTATTCTGGAGCAAGCATGCGTTTAAGTGCTAGTTATGTACCTATTAAAGATGTACAGGTTGGCTTTGGTTCAACAAACGATAGAATGCAAGTAGATGGTAACTTGAAAGTTGCGCTTCTTAAACAAACTAGAGATTGGCAAGTACCTGTAAGTGTTACCTATTATGGTAATGTAGCTATGGATACAAGGGCTAAAAACAGTTCTTTGCCCATTGTTACCACTTCTGACCGATTCACTTATTTTAATCAATTGATTATTGCAAGTAAAGTTTGTGATAGATTCTCAGTTCAAATTGCACCAAGTATTTCTTACTATAATAATGTAGAAGCCTATAAGGATGCATCTGGTAAAATTTTACCTGCAATGAATAATCAACACCTTGCAATCAGCTATGGTGGTAAAATTAAATTGTCTGAGGGGATGTCTTTGTTGTTAAATTTTGATCAACCGCTTACTCAACATCCATTACATAATCCGCATCCAAATGTGAGTGCAGCATTAGATATGAGTACGAGTGGGCATGATTTCCAAATCACATTTGGTAATTATGGTTCTTTATTGCAACAGGACAACAATTTTGGTAATCAAAACGATTTCCAAAAAGGGCAATACTGTATCGGATTTAACATCTCTAGATTGTGGAACTTCTAAAATAATTACAAGTTACAGGTTTCTAGTAACCTGTAACTTGTATTGTTTTACTCACTTCAAATAAACAAATATTATGAAAAAAAGGATTCTTCAAATTGTTACAGTAGCATCTGTAGCAATCGTTAGTGCAAGCTTTACGCTTTTGCAAACAAAACCATGGAACGCACCTGACAAGGCAGCTAAAACAGCTAATGCAGTTAAAACAAATGCGGCATCTGTAGCAGCAGGAAAGGCTTTATGGTCTCAACACTGTTCGTCTTGTCATGGAAAAACAGGATTAGGTGATGGCAGCAAGGCTGCACAATTGAAAACAACTCCTCCCGACTTTTCGAAGGCAGCATTTCAAGGTCAATCTGATGGCTCTTTGTACTATAAAGTAGCCGAAGGAAGAGATGACATGCCTAGTTTCAAAAAGAAAATACCAGAAGCGGAAGACAATTGGAATTTGGTAAACTTCATGCGTACGCTTAAAAAATAGTTTTCATAGTTGTTGTTTATTAATAAAAGCCCCGTTCCCGGGGCTTTTAACAAACTCTTTTTGTATATCTCAACAACAGCTTAATTAATAAAATACTATTATTTGAATGAGATAGGAACTGATTTTAATAGGGTTGTATCTTATTCAATCAATAGTAAATAAAAGATGCTTGCTCAAATGAAAGATTGAAATCTTTTGTTACCAAGAAATCTATGCTCTTTAGGATTGTGTTCAAAATAATTTTGTTCTTTAATAAACTATTAGAAGTAAAGCTTATGAATTATTACATACATCTTCCTTAAGGACTTCCTTAAAAACTCTTTCATTCAAACCAAACAATACACATAATAAACAACTCAAATTTATTAATATGAAAAAAGAGTTAGCAGCCGCAACAAAAACTGACAATTCAAGAAGAAAGCTGATAAAAGGAATGGGTTTATTATCACTATTTCCCTTGTTTAAGTTTTCATTCTTGAAGAAAAAAGTGGATACAATAAGTTGTGCCCCTGAAAAGACGGGTACCATGCGATTATTAACCGAGGACGGAAGATTGGTAGAAGTAGATATTTCTAAAATTAGTTCCAACAAACAAAAGGCTACTTCGAAAGAAGTGATGGGATGGATTAAGAGAAGTAATAAGTAGTAGGTTATAAGTATTACGTAAAACCTAGAACTTATAACGTATTACTTTTTCTAACCACTAACCACTAATAATTAATACAATGAACACAAAAGATAATTCTAGAAGAGAGTTTATTACGGCGGGTGTCTTAGCTGGACTTGCGTTAGCAGGATGTGCTACCAAGAAAAGCCCCTTCGATCCAGATGCTAGTGAAGGTGTAAAGCCATCTGGGGAAATGGTAAAATTATTGTCTGTCGACGGTGAAGTAATAGAGGTAGATAAAGCCTTCTTGAAGCCTGTTCCAGAATTGCCTGCCGTATCAAATGATATTGCAAGAAAAGGGATTGCAGGAAAGAAATTTGTCATGGTTATTGACCTTTCCCGTTGCAAAAGCCTGAAGAAATGTCAATCGGCTTGCAATCACATGCATCATATTCATCCCGGTCAGAATTGGATTAAGGTTTACCCCATGCAAGACAGTGAACGCACTGCACCTTATTGGGAACCTACTACTTGTATGCATTGCGACGAACCTCCATGTGTGAAGGTTTGCCCTGTTGATGCGACCTTTAAAAGACAAGATGGTATTGTATTGATTGACAGTGACCGATGTATTGGTTGTCGTTTTTGTATGGCTGCCTGTCCTTATTCTGCGAGAGTTTTTAATTGGGAAGATCCAGGTGTACCAGAAGAAGTAGCAAGTAAACCTTATTCATGCGAAAGTAGTGTTCCTCAAAAGAAAGGTACCGTTGGTAAATGCGATTTCTGTCCAGATATGGTTCGTCAGGGGCAACTTCCTCATTGTGTTGCCGCTTGTCCGAATGGTGTTTTTGCCTTTGGAGATATCTTGGAAGATACAGTAACAAATGGTGCTGAAACATTCCGATTCAGCGACCTCATTAAAGACAAGGCAGGATACAGATTAATGGAAGACTTAGGTACAAAGCCTAGTGTTTATTATCTGCCGCCTGTAAATAGAAACTTCCCTTTCGAAAATAATGAACCTAAAGAAGAAGGTAAAAAAAGTTAATATTAAATCATGGAAAATAGCACAATTCAAAAAATAACAGACGACTTGTTACCACAAAAATTTGGTAAACAGGGTAAGCTTTGGGTAGCTTTTTTATCAATATTATGTGTAATCGGTTTTATCGCTTACTGTAGGCAGGTATATAAAGGATTGGTGGTTACCTCGATGCGAGATTATGTTTCTTGGGGTATCTATATTTCAAACTTCGTGTTCTTTGTGGCAATAAGCCTAGTAGGGTCGTTGATTACTGCGGTTCTTCGTTTGACAAATGCAGAATGGAGTACCCCGTTAACAAGAATAGCTGAGATAATTGCTGTGTCGGCAATCACTTTTGCCTCTATTATTATCGTTGTTGATATGGGACGTCCAGATAGATTTTATAACTTATTTCTACATGGTCGTTTACAATCTCCCATTATTTGGGATGTAATCGTAATTACCACTTATTTCTTTATCAGTTTATTATTACTTTATTTTCCCTTACTCCCCGATTTGCAAATCTTATTAAAGTATAAGGAGAAAACGAGCAAGGGATTGTATAAACTGTACTCCTTTTTAGGTTCTTTTTGGAAAAATACGCCTGAACAAGAAAAGATAAGTAATAGGGCAATTAATATATTATCAATCACAATTATACCCGTTGCCTTTTCCATTCATACGGTAACATCATGGTTATTTGCTACCACTTATAGACCCGGTTGGGATAGTACAAACTTTGGTGCCTACTTTATTTCAGGTGCATTTCTAGTAGGAGCAGGAGCGGTTATTGTTGCGATGTATGTATTTAGAGCACATTATAATTTAGAAAAATACATCACTGATAGTCATTTCGATAAAATGGGAAAGGTGTTAGTTTTATTGGCCTTACTCTATCTGTATTTCAATGTAAATGAGTTTTTGGTTCCAGCCTTTAAAATGAAGAAGTCGGAAGAAGAACATTTAATGGGCTTATTTACCGGAGAATTTGCAGCCGTCTTTTGGTTTGCTATCTCAACGGCAATGATTATTCCGATATTAATATTGGTATTTAAAAATGGCAGAAAGCCTTTTCCTGCTTTCATCGCGGGGATATTGGTAGTAATAGGTTCTTGGTTTAAACGTTACCTAATTGTAACACCTACTTTATTACATCCTTTTTTACCTATGCACGATGTGCCGGCTAATTACAAACATTACTTTCCTACTTGGGAAGAATGGGCAATTGCTATTGGTTCATTAGCAGGTGCGTTATTGATTATTACAATTTTTGCTAGGATATTTCCTATCATCCCTATTCACGAAACAATTATTGAAACTGAACAACATGAAAAAGCATAGTTATCTGTCAATAGTCGTTGTACTATTAAGTTTTATTGGGTTATCAGTATTGGCACAAGCTACCGCAAAGAATGATTTGCAATTGAGTGTAAGTTATTTTAACAGCAACAACAAAATTCAGTATTTGGTTGCCCATACTAAGTGTAAAATAGATGGTAAGTTTCAGTTAGTGCCGAATGTAGAAATAAGCTTCTATATTAGCAATGACTCTTCTGCCACTAACTTGCTTGGGAAAGCAACAACAAATGAAAAAGGTGAAGCGGTATTGATGATTCCACCTGCTGCAAAGAGCGAATGGGTGAAATCGTCGAAACAAAATTTCGAAGTGGTTTCAAAGGCATCTGCATTATATGACGAAACAAAGGCTAATACTCCTGTTTCGAAGGCAAAGTTGAAAATTGAAACTTCGGATGATAAGAAAATTACTGTAACTGTTCTTGAACAAAAAGATACAGCTTGGACCATAGTTAAAGGTGTTGAACTGAAAGTGGCAATCAAACGTTTAGATGGTGACTTGAATGTCAATGAAACACAGACTTTTACGACCGATTCTACAGGTACAATTTCTGCAGAATTTAAAAGAGATAGTTTACCAGGAGATTTGAATGGTAATTTGACTTTAATTGCCAAAGTAGAAGACAATGATACTTATGGTAATCTGACTGTTGAAAAAGTAGTTCCTTGGGGAAGTAAAATTCAATATTCAACAGGATTTGACAGGAGAACCTTATTTGCAAGAAGAGGTCATTCTCCAATTTGGCTCGAGTTATTAGCATATTCTATCATCTTAGCCGTTTGGATAATTTTAATTCATTTGCTTGGGCAAATTAAAAAGATTAAAAAATTAGGAGAAGGGGTCATAGTCGAGATGAAGCATTAAGGTTCGTTTTTTAGAAAAGGATTTTGGATGATTGATTATAGAAGGCACTGAGAAATCAGTGCTTTTTTTATCTGTTAATGTCCCCCCCCCTCTTCTCCTAAATTCAACGCTGATATATTTCACATTATTCCCACATATCGATATAAATTGAGATTTACTCTACAATGCAATAATGTATTAGATGTAAAATTTAAAACCTACACTTCAAAAGTGTTATTTATATCCATCGGTTAGTGTTTTCATAAATGCAACAATATCAGCCTCTTCTTGTGCGGTAAGGTGTAGGTTGCCAGTTTCTTCTGTATCAACATTAGAAGCTACTTCGGGTTTTGCAATACCCGATCCTGCCACATCTCTTACATTATAAAAATGGACCACCTCTTCTAAGGTTCCAAATACTCCATTATGAAAATAGGGTGCACTCAAAGCTATATTTCTAAGTGTAGGGACCCTAAATTCGCCATCATGACTATGGTCGTTTAAAATACTGCCTAAACCATTGTCAATATATTTTTCACCTAAAGGATTGTTGATTGCAGGGATTGTATAAAATGGATTAAAGGTATTTTTGGGAACGCCATCATTATTGTAGGTGAAATCAGTAAATAAAACCCTGCCACTAATATCGTCAGGAGTAGCAAGATGACAATTGCCACATTTAGCCCTTACGGTATCTGTGAATAATTTCAATCCACGTAATTCTTGCGCATTCAAAGTGGCTTGTCCGTTCAAATAATAATCAAACTTAGACGTAAATGAATTTAAATCAGGCGACCGCTCATAAGAAGAAATTGCATCTGCTATATTGCTCATTGCCGTATTATTATCTTTGAAATTGCCATAAACCTTTTTGAATAAAGAATAATAGGAAGTATTCTTCAATTTATTTATGAGCATTTCAATATTTGTGTTATTCATTTCTAAAGGGTTTAGAAACGGCTTTTGAGCTTGTTCCTCCAAAGTGTTTACGCGACCGTCCAAAAATAAGCCACCTATAAAAGTTGAATCAGAGATATTAAGGTGAAAAGTAGGCGAGAACATCGCATAAGCTGCTATAGGTGCATTTCTATTTCCAAATAATCCACTAACAGCACCGCCCGAAACAGTATTGTGTAACGGATCACTAAAGCCGGTTGATGGGCTATGGCATGTACCACAAGATTGACCAATTGGATTGGATAGTGACACATCGAAAAATATTAATTTGCCTAATTGTATTTTGTCAATATACTCTTTTGTAATTGTGCCACTAGTTTTATTGCATGATGATAAAACAAATGGGACACTAAATAATATTGTTGCGATGAAGGTGATGACGATTAATAATTTGTTTGTTTTCATTTTTATAGCTTTACGGTAACACCAACATAAAAACTTCTTCCTACTGCGGGTATGATACCGGGACCAGGATACTCGTCTGTCCTTCTAGTAAAGTAGGATTTATCCATCAGGTTATTGATTCCGGCTTTAATTGAATAATTCTTTATCCGATAAGTTCCACTCAAGTCAATTACTGTGTAGGCTGGAATGTATCCTGCAATTGGATTGTCGCTTGTTATAGTGTTAGCTGCATCTCCATAGGCATCACCAATATAGTTTAGCTGCAGCGTTGAAGAAAATATTTTATTAGTAAAAACAATACCAACTCTTTCAATCTGTTTGGCTGCCGCTTCTACCCTTTTTCCTTTAAATTCTCCTGTGGTATATTGAGCATCAATAAATGAATAGGAATTAAAGATACTCAAACCCTTTTTTGTTTGTTGATTCAAATACTTTAATAAATTAAACTCAATATAAGTTTCTACTCCTTTATGAACACTATTTGCAATATTGGTGCGGTAGGCATATTCGGTATTTGTAGCCAAATCTGTTTTGATAATATCTCCAATTCTATTGTTATAGCCCATATAAAACAGACTAAAATCGAAATTCAAAAAGTTTTTAATCGTACTTCTCCAACCCAAATCAGCGTTAAAACCATCTGCATCTTTAAGTTGTTGATCTACTTTTGCAGCTACACCAAAAGGGGATAATTGATTGTAATCAATAGGGCGATAAGTTTGACTAATATTTGCGTATACACTTGTATTTACCTTTGGCTTGTACTCAAATCCAATTCCACTCAATAAAAAGCTTCTTTTTTTACTTTGATCCGATTGTAGAAGATAGATATCCTCCGTAACATATCCCTTAACGGTGTTTTTTAAATATTCGAATCGGATTCCAGGTGTTATGGTCAATTTATCTCCGATTCTAAAAACATTTTCTATGAATGGAGCAATATTAGTAGTCGTGAAATCGAGGTCAGTTCCCCAAGAGCCATTAATACTCATATTAAAATCACTACCTGTTGTCCCTTCACCATCACCTAGGCGCTTAAACCACGCATGACTAACCCGTATACCTCCCGCAATTGTTTGCTTCTGTTTTCCAATTAAATAATTAACAGAAAATCTTGCTTCCGTTGCGATACTGTGCATATCCTCACTCTCCGCTTCTCTAGGAATAAATTGATTGGTACTTGGATCAATGGTATCTAAAACACTAGCACCGCCGTCTTCATTGCGCCATACCAAAGAGCGATTGCTGAACAAATAAGTAGTATTTAAACTAATTGTTGTATTGATAGATGGGGTGTAACTAATCGTATTGTTTACGATATTCCAAGGACTTCTCAGCCAATTTCTACTTCTTATTGATGCTTTTGGATTGGAAGTAAAAAGACTATCTGAAAGTCCTCCAGGCATTTGAATAGTGTTTCGTAAAAAAGAATATTCAATACCAATACTCAGTTTTTCTGATGGATTATAAGCAACTCTTGCAAATCCAGAAAGTTGTTTCTGTGGGCTATTTGGGCGATAACCATCCATTGTTCTATTTTGTAGAAAGCCAAAATAACTCCACTTTTTATTATTGCCACCAATAGAAATAAACGAATTGTATAATCCAAAACTTCCTGCAGTTTGTGAAGTCATAAATTGAAAAGGGGTATTCTTTGGCACGTCTTCAATGATATAGTTTACCAAACCTCCAAATTGTGCCCCAAACTGTAAGGAAGATGCCCCTCGTACCATTTCAATTCTTTTTACCGCTTCCATTGCCGGAATATAGTAGGCTTCATTGTAGCCATAAACATCTGCACTAATGTTATATCCATTTTGGCGGGTATTCATTTCAATACTTTGATTTGGATTCAATCCCCTTGTTGCAATACCATTTGCAGTGAATCCACTGCTTTCAGTTTCTACAATGCTAAGTCCGGGTATCCTTCCTAATATTTGTCTAGTATTATTTATGGCTTTGTTTGCATCAAGACTATCTACAATAATAACTTCGTTTTTTTTGCCTGCATAAATAATTCCATCTTTTACATCTAGCAAATGACCAATGCCATTCATCGTTTTGTAACCCGTAACAGAAACTTCCTTTAAAATATTTACGCTGTCTTTTTTTTGTGCATTAGCCGAAACAACACAAGCAAATACACACCCAATACAAATTCCCTTGCAATTCATTTTTTCATTTTTTCTTTCGGCAAAAATGGAGACTGTCCGTGCTTGTTCCTAGCCGAATCGGGAATTAGCATTTAAGCAATCGGGAAAAAAGAAATTCTTTCAAACGTAAATAATTCTTATTACTAAGGAGGGCTTACCACAAGGTTTAGAAGGGAAAACAAGAGATTTTACCCAGAATACGCAATAGACTCGTTGCGAAATTAATAAATACAAAAAAGACAAGTTTTTGAGTAGATTTATTGACCGAAGAGATAACATATTACGTTGAAGTCAAACAAATCTAACAAAGACTTGTGTTTGAAGTAATTATTAAATGGAGTAGAGTCCTATTGCGTAATCAGGGTTTAAAGGCTTCTTATTAAATATATCAAGATTAAGTAATTGTAAATAGGATAGTGTTTCTTTTGGGATTGTATATTATATAGTATATAAAAGAAAAGAGAGACTCTGCAGCCTCTCTTTTCTTTTATACTTAATTAATTAGTTACCTATTATTCTTCGCCTGATCCATTTTTCCCAAAGCGTTTAATAATACCCCTATCACTATCCCTAATAAAACTTACAATCTCATCTCTTTCATCGGTTGCAGTTAATTCTTCTTCAATAAAATCAATTGCTTGCGATGTATTCAATCCACGACTATAAATAACCCTGTAAATATCAAGGATATGATTAATCTGATTGAGAGAAAATCCTCTTCTCTTAAGTCCTACGCTATTTACACCGCCGTAACTAAGTGGATTACGAACAGCCTTAATATAAGGAGGCACATCTTTGCTTACTAAGCTACCACCTGCAATAAATGCATGTTGACCAATATGTACAAATTGATGTACAGCACTAACACCTGCAATGATTGTCCAATCGCCAATCACAACATGTCCTGCTAATTGAACGCTATTACTTAAAATACAGTTGTTGCCAACAAAACAATCGTGTGCAATATGGCAATAAGCCATTATCAAGCAGTTATGCCCAACTTTGGTTTTACCACGATCTGTAGTACCACGGTTAATGGTAACAAACTCACGAATTGTTGTATTATCACCAATTTCAACGGTAGTTTTTTCTCCATCAAACTTAAGGTCTTGAGGAATTGCACCAATTACTGCGCCTGGAAAAATTCGACAATTTTTACCAATTCGTGTGCCTTCCATGATAGTAACGTTACTACCAATCCAAGTTCCTTCGCCAATAGAAACATCACCATGAATGACGGTAAAGGGGTCAATCTTCACGTTTGATGCTACCTGCGCATTCGGATCTATATATGTAAAAGGATGTGTCATCCGCTTATCTCTGGGTTTTGTGGCTAACAATGTTTGCATAAGTTTACCATAATAGTAAAAAAGATGCCAAACTTTAATATTGCCGATATTTATTTATAAAATGAAATAGAAATTTAACTTCTTTTCACTAATTGGGCAACTAAATCTGCTTCTGTTGTCACTTTTCCGTTTACATAAACAGTTCCATGCATAGCACAGATACCCCTTCGTATGGGTTCAATCAATTCCATTTTAAGAATCATGGTATCTCCCGGAATTACTTTCTGTTTAAATTTACAGTTGTCAATCTTCAAGAAATAAGTATCAAACTTTCCATCATCAGGCATCAGATTAATACACAATATGCCACCTGTTTGTGCTAATGCTTCTATTTGTAAAACACCTGGCATTACAGGGTTGTTAGGAAAATGCCCCTGAAAAAACCACTCATTATAAGTTACATTCTTAATACCAATAATATGCTTATCAGAAAGTTCTGTTACTTTATCTACTAATAAAAAAGGGAATCTATGGGGTAAAGTCTTTTCTATTTTTTCTAAATTAAAAATAGGAGGTAAAGCAGGATTGTAAACAGGCACATCTTTAACGTGCTTGTTTTTCTTGATATATTGTTTTATCTTCTTTGCAAATTCAACATTTGTGCTATGCCCCGGTCTATTAGCAATTATTCTTGCCTTAATTGGATAGCCAATCAGTGCCAAATCTCCCACAACATCCAATAGTTTGTGTCTTGCAGGTTCATTAGGAAAGCGTAACTCTAAATTGTTTAGATAGCCTTCTGTTTTTACTTCTATTTTATCACGGTTAAAAACCTTTGCCAATCGAGCCATCTCTTCATCAGAAACTTGTTTATCAACAACTACGATAGCATTATTTATATCACCACCCTTTATTAAGTCATGTTCCAAAAGAGTTTCTAATTCATGCAAAAAACAAAAAGTTCTGCATGGACCAATTTCAGTCTTGAAATCTCTAATCGTTTTTAAACCTGCATGTTGAGTGCCTAAAACAGGACTATTAAAATCAATAAGTGTAGTAAGTTGATATTCCATAGCGGGTAAAGCCACCATTTCTACACGTTTAACCTCGTCGTAATAGAAAATATTTTCATCAATACTATACCAAGCCTTTGCTGCTTCTTGTTCTGCAACACCTGCTTTTTCTATTAATTCTATGAACGGTTGTGAGCTACCATCCATAATTGGAATTTCAGGACCATTCAACTCAATTAAAGCATTGTCAATACCCATTCCTACTAATGCAGCAAGAATATGTTCTACGGTACTCACTTTTACCTCGCCTACTTGCAGGGTAGTTCCTCTGCTTGTATCTGTTACTAGGTCGCAATCTGCCTTAATAAGCGGGCGCATCGGTAAATCAATTCTTTGAAATTGTAAACCAAAACCAGGATTAGCCGGCTTAAGTGTCATTTCAACTAAGATACCTGTGTGTAAACCTGTTCCAGTGATATTTATATCACTAACAAGAGTATGCTGCTTATCAGGGTTAAAATTTATATCCATTCAAAATATTTTATAAAGCCGCAAAAATAAGTGTTCACGACCGCTTTTTTCATAAATCTTTTTTTTTGGTGATTATTCAGTGGTTTTGAATTCATAAACTGTACTGTATTTTCTAAGTTTAAAATGATTTTTTAACTCATTTTTTGACGAAATACTGTTTGATAGTATAATGTATTCGATAAATAATATTTTTAATATTAACATTTTTATAGTCAATACATGGAAGAAAATAGAGGGCTTGGAGTAACCTTTTTTGTTTAAAGACCAATATTTAAAAAAGTACTTTTTGATATTCTATTACAAAAGTTACTTTCGCATTTCAAAGAAACAATGAATATAGTAATATGAAACTTTACTCAATTAATACAGGCTTTTTTAAATTAGACGGCGGTGCCATGTTTGGTGTTGTTCCTAAAAGTATCTGGAATAAATTATTACCTGCTGATGAAAATAATCTTTGTAGCCTTGCAATGAGGAGTTTGTTGATAGAGGATGAAGGCAAACTTATATTAATAGATACGGGCATGGGAGATAAGCAAGATGCCAAATTTTTTTCCTATTACTATCCTTTTGGTGATGATTCATTAATAGGCAATCTCGAAAAATATGGATTTAAAGCTGAAGATATTACAGATGTGGTTTTCACCCATCTACATTTTGACCATTGCGGGGGTGCCATCAAAAGAGAAGGAGAGCAACTTGTTTCTGTTTTTCCAAATGCAACCTTTTGGAGCAATGAGGAACATTGGCAATGGGCAATTCATCCTAATGTGAGAGAAAAAGCATCTTTCTTTAAAGAAAATATTTTGCCTCTTGAAACTAGTGGTCGACTAAAGCAGGTTCCTTTTCACACCTCTGCTATAACAAACGGATTATTGGCAACT
Source organism: Chitinophagaceae bacterium (assembly GCA_947379895.1). Lineage (GTDB taxonomy): Bacteria > Bacteroidota > Bacteroidia > Chitinophagales > Chitinophagaceae > Parasediminibacterium. The sequence goes on from CANCPA010000047.1 coordinate 16,561, forward strand.
ACCCCTTCTAAGATTATTCAAAACCTTTCTTTCCGTTTTGCAAATGGTCATACAAAAGCGATGATGTTGCCACAGTTCGAATACAATGGACGCACAGTTGTTTTTATGGCCGATTTGTTACCGACTGCTGCACATGTGCCGATGCCCTATGTAATGGGATACGATGTAAATCCGCTCATTACATTTGAAGAGAAAACAAGTTTTTGGAAAGAAGCTGCCGATCACAACTATATACTTATTTTGGAACACGATGCTATTAATGAATGTTGTACACTACATGAAACCGATAAGGGTATTCGGGTAAAAGAGGTATTTAATTTAGACGAAATTGGGAAGTAGGCATTTAGTTGTAAGTAATAAGTGGTACGTTATAAATTTTATGTTTGAATACATTTCAGGTATAATTTTTTCAGATAAAGCTGTGCCTCAGTTAAAATGTCTACAACAAATCATCTTATCTAAAGCCTGCAATCAGCAACTTTTATTTAGGATATTAAATATTATAAAATAGCCAATAAATAATCGTTTAAAAAACAGCGTGTGCTAGATAGCGCAGCGTATTATTTTATCAAAAAACAGTGTGTGCTATATAGCACGAGGCATTAATTGATTAAAAAACAGTGTATGATTTATAGCACGGGATATTAAATGATTAAGAAACAGCGTGTGCTATATAGTGTGGGGTATTATTTGATTAAAAAACAGTGTGTGCTATATAGCACGATGTATTAATTAATCAAAAAACAGCGTTGTATGTTTAGAAAAAGATGGAAGTTTGTACTACGCTGTCATTCAGAAGTAATCTCATTTATTGTAAAATGCCAACATCAAGATTTGAAGGCAAGAGTTTCGGTGGTTTTTAGCAGTATCGCATTTTGTTCTTGAAAAAGGCAATTTGTTTTTCTAGCAATTCTTTATTGCCTTCGCATAGGTTTTCAATATGATTATACACTTTGTTATTAAAATGGCTCTATTTATTGTATATATTATGATTACAAATCAAGATACATTCTACAAGAACAACTAATAATTTAGCTATTTCTCAGGTTGCTCGAGCATGATTCGGTCTTGTTCGTTGCTGTTACTGAACCAAGCAAGCAAAACATTTCTTCGCTACTACTGCTTATAATTTACATAACATCAATTTCTACCCTGAACTCTTAGGTTAATTGTAAATTGTGGCAGCTTGATATTGCTAATTCAGACAAGAGTTTGACGAAATACACTACGAATAAGGCATAAAAAAAAATAATTAAAAAACAAATTTATTTGGCATTAAAAAACTAATTATTTTAGCATTTTAAATGGAATGTTATGAATAATGAAGTAATGTATGGTTCCGCCTATAACGGAACAAAGAGTTTTAGTCAGAATGATATACAAACTGCTAACGCAACAGGTTTTGGAGCAGCAACAGACGACTATTCGGAAAGAGGGATAGACCTAAACGAACAGTTGATAATGAACAAGCCTGCCACCTTCTTCTTTAAGATGAATGGTGATGCTATGGTAGAAGCAGGCATTTTTCCTGGCGATGTATTAATTGTGGACAGAAGTTTAAAAGCGGCATCCGATAAAATTATTGTTGCAGCAGTAAACGATGATTTGGTAGTACGGTATTTTAAACAAAATGGACAACTGTTTTGGCTCGAAGCAGCAAATAGACGCTACGGCAATATTCCACTAGAGGAATTTACAGTTTATCGACCTTGGGGAGTTGTTACCTGTGTGATACACATAATAGAACCGTCGTTGAAGGCCTTTTCTGCACCAAAGAAAGTAGGAAAATGATTGCTATAGTAGATTGTAATAGTTTTTATTGTTCATGCGAGCGTGTTTTTAGACCCTCTCTTTGGAATAAGCCTGTTGTGGTACTCAGCAATAATGATGGCTGCATCATTGCAAGAAGCGACGAAGCAAAGGCAATAGGAGTAGGAATGGCTGGCCCATACTTTAAGGCTAAACCACTCATAGAGCAATATGGGGTGGCCACGTTTTCGAGTAATTATAACTTATATGGTGATATGAGTTGGCGAGTAATGGAAACTTTGAGGGTGCTGATGGGAAAAGAACATGTAGAAGTTTATTCGGTGGATGAATGTTTTATTAATATGGAAAAGGTTCCTAAAGCACAGCTACAGGAAATGGCCGAAAAGATGCGAGATACCGTCGAAATGTGGACGGGGATAAAGGTATCGGTGGGTGTGGCACCTACCAAAGTACTTAGCAAAGTGGCAAATAGATTGGCAAAAAAAAATAAGGCCGCCACTAATTGTGTTTTATTACTCGATAGTCCAAGAAAAATAGAACAGGCATTGCAAAGAACATTGGTAGAAGATGTATGGGGTGTGGGTGGCAAATCTGCCGAAAAATTAAGAAGGTACAATATCTTAACGGCATTCGACCTCAGCAAAAGAGACTTGAATTGGGGCAGAAATAACTTAGGAGGTGTAGTTGGCGAACGACTTTTGAGAGAATTGAAGGGGGAGAAAAGCAGAATAATGGAAAATCCATTAGTTGATAAAAAAGTTATCGCCACCACACGAATGTTTGGAAACCCTGTAAAGGATATAAAAAGCATCAAGGAGGCTGTGGCAACCTATACAACAAGGGCAGCAGAAAAATTGCGCCGACAACATAGTGCTGCCAAGACGATCAGCGTATTTGTAGTACCTAAAGAAGATAATTTTAATCCTCGATTCAGGCATGGCCCTAGTATTGGGAGTTATACAACGCTGCCCGTGGCGACTTCTCTCACTAATGAATTGATAAAACCTGCAATGGAAATTGTAGATCAAATATTTGAGCAGGGGCGAACCTACAAAAAAGCAGGAGTAATGCTTAGTAGTATCGTTCCTGACAACTCAATACAAGGAAACCTATTTGAAACGGACAATAAAAAATATGAACAACGCCTTTTAATGAGTATGATGGATAATATTAATTTCTCAATGCGGGACGATATATTAAAGTTTGCGTCGAGTGGCACCTCGCGGAATTGGAAAATGCAAAAGAATTTTCATAGTCCTCGTTACACAACAAGGTGGGATGAAATTTGTAATGTACTTTAAAATAGGTACTCTGTGTTTCGTTGTAAATACCCATATTGTTCCTTGTGGTACAACCTTCTGAGTAGTAACAGCTAAACACTCTAATTTAGAAAAATGAAAACCTCTTTTTTACAAATTCAGGAACTTTAATATCTAAACCACAGTCGTTATTTATTTTCTCAATCATATAAGTAGATAACTCTGGGAAGAAAGCTTCTTCTTCGAGATGCATGAAGAAATAAACTTCTTCAATTCCTTCGTCAAGCCAAACTTTAATGCGAGAAACCCAATCATCAATTCTTCTATAATCCGAAGGATGTAAACTATGTGCCACAAAGCGTATAAATGCTTTTGGAATACTTAACTGCATGTGTGCACAGTCTCGACGAGTATACGTATCGGTAATAATTGCACCAATTTTATGTTCAGTTAGGAAAGCAAACAATTCGGCATGAAAAGCAGCGTCTTTAAACCAATCCTCATGACGTACTTCTAAAAAAAATTGTAAATGTGTGGGTAAAGATTTAAGAAAGTGAAATAATTCATTTTTTCTACTAGTATTAAAACTATCTCCCAATTGGATAAATATGGGACCTAATTGTTCTCCAAGTACGGCGACTCCTGCTAAAAACTCATCGGTAATATGTCTTTTTCCAGTAAGACTACTTCCATGCGTAACTTCTTGATACATTTTGGGGCAATACTTAAAATCATTTCCATGTGTCTTATCAGCCCATTTGCTAATGCTTTTGGTACTATACATTTTATAGTGAGTGGCATCTAACTCAATTCCGTTATAATTTTTGGCATAGTTTTCTAGAAATCCTCTTTCTTCTGTTCTTCTAGGAAATATTTTACCTATCCATTCGCTTCTGCCCCATTTAGAGCATCCAATATAAACTTTAGGAGATGACAATCTTGTTCCAGTAAGAATGACCTTATTTAGGGGAGAATCTTCTGGCAATTTATAATCAATCGTGTTCAACTTCCTCTCGGAAATACGTCCAAATTCCATAGAGATGGTTTAGTATAAAAAAAGCAAAAGTAAAAGTTTCTATTTACTAAATAAAGGTTTAAAAAAATATTTTGTTAAGTAATCGATTGAGCCAAGAAATTATTTATGAAAATGTAATTGTATTGCTGCTTCAACTCACAAAAAATCATAAAAATACTACAGGCGTATCCGTGTTTTAACGGATATAAAATACGGTGTTTTTACCGATTGTCTAGTATAATACAGGACTATACCTTTGTAATGTAATTAAGCAAGCACATTTTCATACTGTGGGGTGTGAATCAAGTCAATTAAATCAAGCACCATAAAGGCGGTTGACTCAGCTGATAGACCGCCTTTCCTATAATAAGCAGACGCTAAATAAATTATGAGACGATTGCATTATGCATTCGTCTCTTGTTTAGAATTGGGATTTGACTATTCGTCGATTGATTCTAAAAGGACCCTGTTTTCAAAATTCAGTCAATATCATAAGATCTTAAAAACAACTTTCAACTAAAAACTAAATAATATATTCAACTCAAAACCTGAATACAATAAAGGCGAGCTTAAGAGCCGTTTTTTTACTTTCAAACTAATTAATTAGTGTTGAAGGCAAAGAAGCTTATCAAGAGTTTGTCGTTATTGTGTTTGTATATTACTTTACTAGTCATTCGCATAAAGTAGGCACATAATCAGGATTTAGTTATTTCCTTGTAATATTGCACTATGCTCTGATGACGAAATTGGTAGACGTACTGTGTTCAGGTCGCAACATTCGCAAGGATGTGTTGGTTCTATTCCGACTTCGGGCACTAAACATTTTTTTCTCCCAACCATTTATTAGTCAATTTGTTATTATCAAAATAGCTGAATGACCCTGTCTTACGGAAAGCAGCGTTAACAACAATAATGACATCTGAATAGCATTGAACGAAAATTTACATGAAGAAGCTTTTTGATAAAATAACTGCATTATTATTTATAACCATATTTTTAGTGTCTGCCTGTAGCAAGGATTACAGTGTAGAAACACAACAAGTGCTTGAAGTAATAGTGCCTAGCAAGGGCAGTTTACAAAGCATAACTGCACATGGTAATTTTTATCAAGGTATAACGCTTACTGCCAATAATTACATCTCGGCAATTGTAAATATTGCTAATTATGGCACCTTTCAACTGCATTCGGATACGGTAAATGGATGTTGGTTTACTTCGGACGCATCTTATGCAAATGGAACAGGAACGCAAACTATCATCTTAAAAGGTTACGGCACTCCTATTAATTTGGGCACCTATAATTTTCATGTATATTTTCTTTCGGGGTCAGCTTCTACATCCATTACTTTCGCAACGCCACCTCACATTTCTACCGAAACAGATTATTTTCCCATGTCAGTAGGTAGCTATTGGACTGAAGATACGATTGCGAATGCATCATTAAAAGATACATTACGTTATAGTGTATCGTCGCTAACACAAACAATTGGAGCAAATACGTACACACTTTTTCTAACAAATCACAGGGATACCATACTATATAGGAAAGATCATGCAGGGCATTACTATGAATATTCTAGTTTACTTGCCCCGGTAGGCGTTGACAAATTCGAATATAAATTTCTCGACGACCAACTTCCCGAGGGAAGTTCTTGGCAAACAGATCCTGTTTATGGGATTTACAAAATAGATGCTACACAGTCTCTTCCTTTAAAAATTGTACTCAAATGCACTATTATATCTAAAAATCAGTCATTTCAGCTTAAAACTCAAAAAGTAGATAGTGTGATACATATTCAAGAACAACTTATACTTACCTCTCCTGATGGTAATTCGAATTACACAACTTTGTTTGGCATTGATCCTAACGATGCTTATTATGGCAAAAAAATTGGTCTTATTTATTATAGTATCCCATTTACCGGATTTTTACGAGAAGCAAGAAGTTGGTATATCGAATAGTGTGTTTTGAATACTCCCATTAATTAAAATACGTTTCCGAAAAGTTTAGTTAATCCAACTTGGTCTAATTAAATTTAGGATAGTTGAGCAGATTTTTTATAAAGACTTCAGTTTTACCAAAAGTCAGCCTTGTAGTATTATTGATGATAGCCCTGTAGTGAGGTTAATATCTAAATGGATAGTATAATGAGTAAATCGACTAAGTCGACTAAATTGAATGAAAATATCTTGTTTTTCATCTAATATCATCAATTTGTTTTATTAGTTTTAAGTTGGAAAGTAAAATTATAAAACTTAAAAAACAAATTGTCATGAAAAAGATATTTTACTACACAACTGCATTGCTATATATCTGTACATTTTTGATGAGTTCCTGCAGCAAGGATGTAAGCATTGAATCACCACAACTTTTGGAGGAAATAAAGCCTGCAACAGGAAGTTTAGTAGATAATCAAGGAAAATCGCTAGGCATATCACTGCATGGAAACTTTTATAAAGATGTGACACTGAATAACAATAATTACATGTCTGTTAAAGTAGATATAAATAATTATGGTACTTATCGGCTTTATACGGATACAGTAAATGGATGTTGGTTTGTATCGGAAGTAACGTTTGCAAAAAATACTGGATTGCAAACTGTAATACTCAAGGGGTATGGTAAGCCTACAGATACTTCTACACGCGTTTTTAAGGTTTATTTTTTACAATCAAATTCTACAATTCCAATTTCCACACTTCCTACTCCACACATTTCAGTTGAATCAGATTATTTTCCGATGACGGTGGGTAGTTATTGGACACAGGATACTTCTATGACAAGAGTTGCAGCTAAAGATACGATTCGCTATACTGTATCTTCTCTTACAAAAACTATCGGTTCTAATACATACAGAGTCTTTACCTCTAATAATAAAGATAAAATTTATTACAGAAAAGATGGTCTAGGTCATTATTACGAATATTCAACTAATCTTTCTAGTTTAGGCGTGAGTGGGTTTGAGTACAAATTCCTAGACGATCAACTTCCTGTTGGTAGTAGTTGGCAAACTGATACGGTTATTGGTAGTTATAAACAAGAAGGCGCACATTCTTTGCCACTTAAGATTGTTTTGAAATGCACCATTATTTCTAAAAATCAGCCTTTCGAGTTGCTTAATCAAACTATAGATAGTGTGATACATATTCAAGAACAACTTATACTTATCTCTCCCGATGGGAAAAGCAACTATACAACCGCATTTGGAATTGGTCCAAATGATGCCTACTATGCAAAAAAGATAGGGCTTATTTATTATAGCATCCCCTTTAATGGATTTTATAGAAAGGCGCGAAATTGGGTTATCCAATAATTTTTTTCGATTTTATGGAATACGTCTTAAATAATGCTAGAGCTTTAATATAGGTCGGTGATTAAAAACACAGGGAAGGTACTAAAAGCAGAAATCAGGATGAATTTGTACACAAAAAACTATTTTATTTAGATAATTGAATCTTGTCTTTTGGACAAGCTATTCAAAAGCAATAAAAGTTATCACTTCTTGTACCCTACACTTTACAGGATCATCAATATTGGTTGTTGGAATCCTTTTCTGTGACTATTTAATTACTCTAATTGCCACATCTTTTGTACCAAAACCGCGATTGTTTACGGCTTTTACATCAGTTATACAAACACCCATTTCTACCATTAAAAATACTTTGACGTCGTATTTACCACAATGTCCCCCATTCACTGCTGGAAATATAGTATTTAGATTTTTTTCTTTAATTATCATGCTCATTTAATTGCTACCGCCATTTTGCAGACATTGAGTTATAACAACATTTCCTAACACAGCATTTCAAATACTTTTTCTTTTTTCTTTTTGCATCATAGTATTTTTGTGTCTTAATGTAGAAAAAAATGCTTGACTCCTTTTCTCTTTTCTAAATGTCATAAAACTATAAAATAGGGGCCCCACATTTAAACCTTTATTTTGAAAAAAAATATTACCTACCTTCTTTGCTTTTCCATATAATAATCTATGTTATATATAAGTATAGGACATAATTGTCTTTTTGGGGGCTTCTCAGGAAATTTGACCATAATAAATCAAAAAAAATGGTAAACAGGGAATTCTTTTGAAAGAGTTTGAAGGAATTAATTAAACCAAGATTACGCAATAGGACACTATTACAATTCACAACTACTTGAAACACGGCTTTTACTTGATTTGTATGACTTCAACGTAATTTATTATGTCATCAGTCAAAAAATCTGTATAAAAACTTGTCTTTTTTGTATTTCTGAATTTCATAACGTGTCTATTGCGTAATCTGGGTTAAATTGAATGCTAAACTTTGTTATTCCTTGTCGAAACCCTTTTGACCTTAGTGGTAAAACTACCTGAATATTGACGATTTTCATCACCCGTAATTTAATACATTTTAGCTATAATTCCTTCCTTGTAGTAGTATTGATGATAGCAAAGTAGTAGCATTGATAAGTGATTGGATAGTAATGTAATTAAATAGCTAAAAAATGAAAGTTCAAGCCAAAATATTCTCTTTTATATGTTTTTATATCATTTTCAGCTACTACTTTTAGGTCTGAAAAGAAAAAAAATATTTCAAACTTAAAAAAACAAATAAAATGAACAGTACATTAATTTCAAACTACAATGGTCAAAATGAAGGTAATTTAAATACAATTGCCACTTTAGGAGTGAATGGGAAAACAACTAATCCCGATTATAAGTTTTTATTACAAGGAAATGCTTTTCCTGTAGCACAACTTAATGAAGTAGCTGTTGTCGAAAACTTTAAAGTAGAATTTAGTAATGAAGCCGGTGCAATGGTGCTAAAAGTTAAAAATCCAGGTTATGCTAATCATGGAACCGACTTTGCTTTTTGGAAAACAGAATTAGGACCTGCACCTGCCAACATTAAAGATTGGTTTCATATTCATACTAATGGTCATACAACAACAATTTATGGACTTAAGCCCGGAGTTGTTTATCCTTTTGCTGCCGCTTATCGTGGACTTGATAGTAAAGTACCTATGTGGAGTGATGTTATAAGCAAGTCGGTTGGTGAATAAATCATAGTTGAGGTAATGAGGAGATAGGGAAGAGGGGATAGGAAAAGAGGGAATACATGTAAAAAATTAGCATGATTTAATACGAAACGCTATAAGGGTTTTTAAATCCTTATAGCGTTTTTATTTAAACCTACAACTTAATACTTACTACCTATTACTAAAAATATCCTTTTAGCCTATCTCTCCACTGTGCAGGCATTGCTGCTTTTTTCATATCAGGACTTGTCATAAAAAACAAAACGACCTTACCCACTGTCAACAACTTTCCTCGCTCATTATATACTTCATGATGAAATTCAATGCGGTGGTCGGTAGGAAGTTCTTTCAAAAATGATTTAATAGTCAATACCTCATCATAATGAGCAGGACGCAAGAATTTTATATTCATTTCCACCACAGGCATGATGATACCATCGTCTTCTAAATCCTTATAAGTATATCCAAATTCCCGGATTGCCTCTGTCCTTCCTGCCTCAAAATAGGGTACATAATTGCCATGATAGACCACACTCATCTTGTCGGTTTCCGCATATCGCACTCGTACTGTTGTTGTCGATTCGTACATATTCATAAATATTATTTGTTTGTAAAGTAAATGTGAATGTTTGTTTATCCACAAAATAAAAGAACGATGTTTGCTTTGCTTAACGAAAATTATTTTTAGCTAATTTTTGTATGGTATTACTATTGTTAAAATACAAAGATGTCTATAAAGATGCGCTGATGTCATCCCGGAGGGAACTAATCGAAAATTAGCAGTTGCTAAATGTTTTAGAGATTCCTTCGGAATGACATTCTAGAAACGTAGCTAAACGACTTCAAATAATTGTAGTCTTTGTATTTCATGTTTATAAACTCAACTTTTTTATAACTTATTATATGTCATCTTATTTCAAAATAATTCTCAGCACAATCATTTGTAGCTTATTATTCACTTTATCATCCTATTGCCAATCTACCCTGATTACGAATGACAAGGATGATGCTTTTAAATTAGCCAAAGAATATTTTGCAAAAGAACAATATAGTTTGGCTTTTCCGTTATTTAAAAATATAAATACGCAGGCAAGTGAAGTTGCTCAAAGTAATTTCCCTGTAAATGTGGCGGTTGAGAGTCGCTATTATTACTTGCTTTGTGGACTTAAACTGAATGATTCGACAATAAAAACTAAGGCAATCGAATATATAGAACTCGAACATAATGTGCCTTGCATTCAGAAATTAGCATACGAATTAGCAGAATACTTTTTCAGGGGAAAAAATTATTTAGACGCAATTAGTTATTACAATAAAGCAGGAATTGATAATTTGAGTAATGCAGATATTGCCGAAATGAAGTTTCACAAGGCTTATTGTCACTTTACTTTACAGCAATTTCAGGAAGCAAAGCCTCTATTCAATGCTATTAGACAGTTGCCTTCCGATTCTAATTATATCGATGCTAACTACTACTA
>CANCPA010000048.1 GCA_947379895.1 Chitinophagaceae bacterium
ACTCGACAGGTACCTCCCACCATTGTAGGGGCTTGATGACAGGTAATTGCAAATCGTACACATCCCGATAACTGTTTATATAATGGGCTTTCATTATTTCATCAATATACTTTGCTTTTTTGACGATATCATTGAGCTTTTTATTAAAATAGATGGTGGCATTGTCTTTTACTAGTTTTCTAGTGTCTGGATGTGATTCAATGGCTGTAATAAACTCTGCTACTTCTTGACATTCAATGATTTTCACATCTTTTAAGTCCTTTAATTTATCACTGCATCCCCAAACTCGTCCGTGAATTTTGTCTTTTTCTATCCTTAAAAGTATCGGTTCTATCTGTAATTGATAGTCAATAGGGGAGATGCTGCCCTGGTCCCGAGCCTTGGTTAAATCTTCGCATAAATCTACATCAGGACTCTTTGAAACATATTTACAAATATACTCGGCAGCGTTGTTGATGGACTGTAGGGCATGAATGTCGGTTGTGTTTGGACTGTTCCAATTTTCTTTTACTCCTCTGGTGTATGCTTGTAACTGCTTTTCTTCACTCCATTTTGCTGTCAATTCCTGACGTACATGAAAACCGTCTTTGTGCCATAATTGTTGTGAATTTCTGTATTTTTCGATATATCCGACATCATTTAAAATGTGATTCCACTCGTACCGGAGCTGCTGCCATTGGATAAAACTATCGACTAAAATATGATAATGTAGGTTTCCGTTTTTTTGCTTTTCAGCTCTCCATAAGTACGAACAAACATTGAATTTGCGTTGAAGTGTCTGCAATAAACGATTTAAACAGGTTTGATGTAAAAATTTATCTTCATGGAATTGGTCTGCAGGAAGTGTCAAGGTTACAAAAGTGATTTGCTTGCACTGCAGGGGATTTTCTTGTAAGTTCCATGTATCAATGGCCAAGAGCCAATTGAAAATAATCTTATTCATTTTCATTCTGATTTTACGATTCATGTGTCCGCTAGGGGAGTGGTCGGCAAGGTGACTTTCATTTTTGGATTGTAGAGCTGACTTTTTCTTTGTAAAGCTGAAATCTTCTATACATTTTCTCCAAACGACACGGTCGTTTCTGATATTAATACATGACGGAATTTCGAAGTAATTATTTTCCATTTTTGCTGAAAGTTTTTGAGAATGGGACGTCTTGATAAACCAATCAAGCGAGTTGGGGAATTTCGTTTACAGAATCCACTAACCATTGGCAAAATGAAAGTGGCATGATTGACCTGGCATCTTGGGTCATGGAACAAACTTTTTTTATGCTTGCATCAAAAGTTATTGGATGCGGTATTGACCGGACATTATTAAAATATAAATAAGTACGTTTTTGAGCTGAGAATCCAAACCATGATTGATTGATACTTAAAATCTTATGAAAGTCGGCACCTATATATTTGAAGAAACTAGAGCCTGCAGGATGCTCGAAGATTCCTCCATTAGTTTCTACCTGATTCCAACAAAATACGGCTAAGTCCTTTTCCTTCATATTTACCTTGGCAAAGTGTTTCAATCTTGACCATTGAGGGCAGGGGGGATGGGCTATTACTTTGTTAGAGCTGTTGAAAGTGTAGGCGTCTCTTGACCTGGGATAAAGGTCTAAATCAGGAATTTTGTAATAATTTGAATGTTCATGAACACATAATACTGTTGTCATAAAATGAATTTTAAATAATGGGTTCATCAATTTTCAAAAAGAGTACATAAGACAGATTAAAGGCTTGTCCATCCTTTAGCTTGTACATGGTTTGAATTATCTTTCGGGTCTCATTAGCATCATAGCCAGTGTCTAGGAATGCCATGTTGTTAGTCATTTGATTAATATCAAATTTGAAAGTATTTACTATTTTGGCTTTGGCAACTACATGTTCTTTTAGTAGTATTTCATATAGTTCAGTGATGATGTATTTACCTTCGGAATAGGGGCGAATGGTGGAAAATGCTTTGCAATTGAGCTTATTATTCCAATTGAAAGAAAATTTAATTTGTTTCATTACTTAAAATTTTGCTGTAAAAAGTGGTGTTTTTAGTACTCGCTTTTGATGATTAGATTGGCATATTCGTAGCTGCCTAATGTATTTAGAATATAAAAAAAGTTGGCAAATGCTGACCGACTGTCTGTTATTTCATCCACTAATTTGTTTCTTCCTAAAAGGATGCAGCCTTGTGTGTCTTGGGGGTAGTTTCCTTGATGTATTCGGATACCTTGATAATCTAAGACACTGTTTATTAATGGCATTCGTTTATTGAATTTGTCAGAATAATCGATAGATACTTTGTAGAATCCTTCGGGAATACAGGTGACTCCTTTAATTTTTCTTTCAATGATTTCATTGAGTGACATTTCCTGCTTTAATCCTCTGTCAGTAGGTTCTAAAGTGTAGCAGGCAAATTGTCCTTTAATTGTCAAAATGCCAATAGTACTTTTTTCGGTGCGAGTAGTGCGCACGATTTGAATGTCCATAACCTTAAAGTTTATAGATGAATAAAAAATTAACCGTAAATAGCGGGGAGTTTTGAATTATAGTTTGACTTATAATTCTTTGGCTTTTTCTTGAGTGCTTTTTTCTTGTCTTTTTCTGCTTGAATTTCAGTAGAGGTGAGGTTTAGAGCTGGCACTCGTTCTAGATTGCATTTTATACTTTCGGTAGAATATGGGTCGTATGAGAAATATTTTCTCATCTTTTCTAGCATTTTGGCAGGAGTGCTATAAGGAATATTTAAGTTGAATTTGTTCCAATGTGGATTGTAAACTGTAATAGTTCTTTCAACATCATCAAAAAAGAGGGAGTACCAATTGAATGATAAACCACCCTTTTTTGTTGATACTTTAAACCCTAAAATACGTAGATGCTTTGTACACTGATTTCTAAAATTAACAATCATTTCACAACTTATTTTAATGAAAACTTAATGCTTTCAAAAAAATAGGTAAGAATATCGTTTTGTCAATTTAACATAATATAAATTATAAGTATGAAGTTTCATTTATCTAAATCTCTTATAATAAATATTTTCTAATGCTAAATAACCTTTTTAGTCTTTAGACTTGATAACCACTTTCGCCAGAATTCCAGCAATTATCATTGATGCACCGGAAAGTCCAACTACATTAATTGCTTTATCTCCAACAAGACTTAATATAATGCCACCAAATAAGCCAGCAGCAATTTGAGGAATTGTAATGGTTGCATTAAAAATTCCCATATAAACTCCAGTTTGACGTGCTGGTAATGATGATGACAGAATTGAATATGGTAATGATAAAATGGAAGCCCAAGCCATTCCAATGCCAGCCATTGAAAAGAATAGCAGATTCTTATCTGTTATAAATACCATTGATAATAGCCCAATACCTCCAGCTATTAAAGAAATCATATAGGTATTCTTACTACCAAATCGGACGGTTAATTTTGTTAGAATTAAGGAATATATAGCGGCAAAAACACTGTAAGTAGCAAATATTACACCTGTCCAATTACCTGCTTCATTAAAGGCGGCAGATTTCGAATCTTTTGGTAGACAATGCCAAATGTTTTGAGCAATTCCTTGTGTAGTATAAACCCACATTAAAAATAGTGAAAACCAAGAGAAGAATTGAGTTATTGATAATTGCCACATTGTAGCAGGTATATTTTTTAATAAATCAATGAAAGACATCTTTGGAGAATTATCTTCCTCTAAATTATTATATTTTGTATATTCTTCAGGGGGATATTCTTTTGTTCTAAATGAAGTCCATAAAACAGATAACAATAAGGCACCTCCACCAAAATAGAATGACCAAATAACAGCAGGTGCAACTTTTTGACCAGGTGCTGGTTCATTTAATACACCAAGCCATGTTAGTATGTATGGTAGTAATGAACCAACTACTGCCCCTACATTAATTAAAAAGCTTTGAATTGCATACCCCTTTTTACGTTGTTCGTCTGATACCATATCACTTACTAATGCTCTAAACGGTTGCATAGTAACATTAAATGATGTATCCATTAATAAAAGCATAGTTGCTCCAAATACTAAAGGAGGCAGTAATTGAGCAAAATTGCCTGAATTAGGCATAAAGAACATAGCCAATGCCGATACTATTGAACCTCCCATGATAAAAGGTATTCTTCTACCCAATTTTGTCCATGTTTTATCACTAGAAAGACCTACAATTGGTTGCACAATTAACCCTGCCATTGGAGCAGCTAACCAAAATAAACTTAAATGATGTGGATCTGCGCCTATTGCAGATAAAATACGACTTGTATTTGCATTTTGAAGAGAATAGCCTATTTGAACTCCCATGAATCCAAAACTCATTGTAAAGATTTGGCCTAACGTTAATAAAGGTTTTGATGATGAACTTCTAGAATTTGTAATCGGTGATGATGATGCCATAACAATCGTTTTATATTTATTGTGTATTTTTTACACGATGCTAAAATAGTATAAAAAAACATCCGAGAATCGGATGTTTTAAAATATTTAGTAAATCAGTTTCATTTTTATTAAATAACAAATCCATCATGTAGGATTGCGCCTTTCTTAACAACAACTATTCCGTCTTTAACACTATATAATGGATGTTCAGTATTTTCGAGATGCTTGCCACCATTAATCCGAACATCATTTCCAATTCGACAGTTTTTGTCGATGATTGCATCTTTAATATAGCAACGCTCCCCTATGCCAATTTTAGGAATTCCTTTGCTTACATTTTCTTCCATTATTTCGATTGTTTCATAAAAATCGTTACCCATAATATACGAAGTAACAACAGTAGTACCATAACCAATTCTTGCTCTGATTCCAACTACACTATGTTCAATTCGAGATGCATTGATTATAGATCCTTCTGCTATAACCGTTTTTTCTAAAGTAGTTCCACTGATTTTTGCGGGAGGCAGCATCCGTGGTCTTGTATAGACTACGTTGTTGTTATCAAATAAATTAAATTGAGGCACATCTTGTGTTAGAGAAAGATTAGCTTCAAAAAAGGAATGAATATTACCAATATCTGTCCAATAACCTTCATATTGATAGCTCAACACTTTGTATTCAACAATCGAGTTAGGAATAATTTCTTTTCCAAAGTCAGTGGCATTGGGATGTCTGTCTTTAAGGAGGTTGTTTAAAACTTGTTTATTGAATATATAAATACCCATTGACGCCAAATAGTTCCTGCCATTGCTTTGCATTTCAGCACCAGTATCACTAACCCATTCTGCAAGTATATCTGCTTTAGGCTTTTCTATAAATGATGTTATGGTATTACTTTCATCAGTTTTTAAGATGCCAAATTCAGGAGCATCTCTTTTATCTACAGGAATTGTAGCAATTGAAATATCAGCTCCTTTTTCAACATGTGTTGCTATCATTTCCGCAAAATCCATTTGATACAATTGGTCACCGCTTAAAATCAGAATATGTTGATATTCAAGATTAGAAATATGCCTTAATGATTGTCTTACTGCATCGGCTGTACCTTGAAACCAACCTGGATTATCAGGAGTTTGCTCAGCAGCTAAAATATCTACAAAGCCTGTACTAAAAGCACTAAAGTGATAAGTGTTCTTAATATGCTTGTTTAAAGAAGCAGAATTAAATTGAGTTAAAACAAACATCCTGTTTATAGAACTATTCATACAATTACTTATAGGAATATCTACTAAACGATATTTTCCTGCAATTGGTACGGCAGGCTTCGATCTTGATGCCGTTAAAGGATATAAGCGACTACCCGCACCACCACCTAGAATTACAGCAACAACTGTTTTACTTAAAGAAACCATAAAAAGGGATTATATTTTGAATGAAAAATTTGTAGTTTATTTATATAAGTGCTGCAATATATTATTTATTCTAATTTAATACTCTATTCTTTAAAAAATAAAGTAAAACATAAGCATTCTAGTATATTTTTAAAAAAAGCTATTATATAGTTCCTGTTCTATTTGTAAATATTATCATATTGGGCAACTACACTCTCCCAACTATGATCTATTTGCATCATGTGTTTTCTCATCCATTCTAAATGCTTCTTCGACTTAAATACTTCCATACCCCTGTAGATTGAATGTGTAATATCGCCAACACTCGCATGTGAAAATCGAATACCAAAACCATCCTTATCTCCCATATCTGTAACTGTATCCTGCAAGCCCCCTGTACTTCTTACAAGAGGAACAGTTCCATATCGCATTGCGTACATTTGATTTAATCCACATGGTTCAACCTTACTTGGCATTAATAAAAAATCAGCGGCCGCATATAATTTATGGCTCAATTCCTCACTATATCCAATATATGAATTGAAATACCCCTTATGTTGTTCGGAAATATTATAAATTGCCTGCTCTACATGTTTATCTCCACTACCTAACACCATATAAGAAGCTTTCTTGGGCATGTAATGAAGGGCATTTAAAAAAACATCTGTCAAAACTTCTGCTGACTTCTCCCCTACCAATCTACCAATAAAAACAAACAACGGTAATTTATCAACTAAGTAAAATTGCTCGCATATTTTTATTTTGTTTTTCTTTTTTCCTGCATTTACTCCTTTCACAGAAAAATTATTAAATATATAGGGATCTGTTTCGGGGTTCCAAACATCATTATCAATTCCATTTAATATTCCAATACATTTTCCTTTTTCGTATTCAAACAATGATTCGAGTCCATTACTATTGTAACGAAGTTCTTTCATATAACTTTCGCTTACAGTCGTTACTTTCCAAGCACATTTTATTGCACTTGCTAATGGATTAATACTATTATTCCAATCTAAGTCGCCCCATTTATATGTATCGTAAGAAGGTATAAACTTGCTCTTATCCCATCCAATATTACCTTGATATTGTGCATTATGAATAGTTAATACTGTTTTAATTTGAGATAGTTTTCTAAAGTCAAAACAATTTTTTAGCATAAATGGAATTAATCCTGCATGATAATCATGAACATGAATAACATCAGGTTGATGATGCCAAGAATTTAGCCAAGTGAGTACAGAGATTTGAAATGCAATAAATCTTTGTGGATCATCAGAGTAACCGTATACTTTTTCACGATCAAGCAAACCGAGTATGTCAACAAGATATAAGTCGAATCCAAGTTTATTGTTTTTTTCCTTAATTATGGTAAAATTAAAATTATATTCTCCTATTGAAGCATTTCCCTTATAGTCTACAACCCATTCATTTTCAAGCAAGAATTTAGTTCGATACATGGGCATTACTACCTTTGCATAATGCCCTTCTTTACATTGATATTTTGGTAAAGCACCTACAACATCACCTAATCCTCCCACTTTTGCCACTGGATAACATTCTGCAGTAACATGAATCACTTCCATAAATATATTGTTTAAGTTTAGTCAATTAATTTATGGGTGCAAATGTAAGTATTATAACAAGAGTCTCTTCTTAAATGTCAAAGAAATTAACTTTACTTAACTTTTATGACTTAAATAATGATGATGCTTTATTTTTTTTCTAAAACCTTTGTATTAAAAAAACTTGAATTAAGAAAGAGAAACGGTTAAATCTATATCCAAGTTCCCTAAAAGAAAATCAGCCATTTCATCATTCATTGTAAATCCTTTTTCGCTTGTGTAAAGTGTTATTTTCAAATTTTCCTCAGGTTCATATACGTTAAATTTTAATGATGTTTTGCCAGGATTCTGTTTCATATTTTCAGTGATAAAATGGACAAACTCAGGAGATACGGTAGTGGGTGTTAAACTGATTTCTATTCCTTTTGTCATTGTTGGTTTTACTGTTTCCAATAAATTCATAGAAGTAACCTTAAATTCGTAAGCGCCTCCCTCCTTCCAAGGTGCTTTAAAAGTTCCAGTAACAATCAAACTTTTTCCTATTTCTAGATAATGCTTTACCCTAACATAATCTTCTCCAAATAAAGCTAACTCTGTCTTTCCAAAATAATCTTCAATTGCAATAATTCCAAAATCTCTATTAGTTTTAGTTTTACGATGCTGTGCTTGAGTAACCAATCCTGCAATCTTAAAGGTCTTACCTCCATTTGATTGTGATAATGTGACACTTTCTTTGATTTCATTAAAATCGTTAAGTGGCATAATTCCATAATACTTCAACTCAAAACGATAATGGTCAAGAGGATGCCCACTCATAAACATGCCTGTTACTTCCTTTTCATGATCTAGTTTTTCAGTTAATGTCCAAGGCTCACAAGGTGCAATTTTGGGTTTAGGAACATCCATAGCCGCAGGAAGTTCGCCGAATAGACTATTTGTAGTACCTGCTGCCAATGTCAATTGTGTTTGACCATGTGCAATAATCTTCTCTAATCCGGATACCCTCTCCCCTTCTAATGTGTAAAAGTATTGTGCCCTATGAAATTCGGGAAAGCAATCAAATGCACCGCTGTAAGCAAAAGTTTCTAATGATTTCTTATTTACGTTTCTTGTTACGATTCGTTCACTAAAATCAAATATATCCTTATATATGCCGTTCTTCTTCCTTTCTGTAATCAAGTTTTCAATTGCGTTCTCTCCAGCACCTTTTAGCCCACCTAACCCAAAGCGTATTTCGCCACGACTATTCACTGCAAATCCTTTCAGTGACTCATTAACATCAGGCCCTAAAACTTTGATTCCCATTCTTTTACATTCTTCCATAAAGAATGTAATCTTGTCAATACTACCTGCATGGTTTAATACTGCTGCCATGTATTCGCTTGGATAATGAGCTTTTAAATAGCCTGTTTGATAAGCCACAAAGGCATAGCAGGTACTGTGAGATTTATTAAAAGCGTATTGCGCAAATGCTTCCCAATCCGTCCAGATTTTTTCTAATTTATCTGCAGGATGCCCCTTTACAGTTGCGCCGTCTATGAATTGCTTTTTCATTTTATCAAGGACCGAAATCTGCTTCTTTCCCATTGCTTTTCTCAATACATCCGCATCACCTTTTGAGAATCCTGCCAACTTTTGAGATAGCAACATTACCTGTTCTTGATACACTGTAATACCATAAGTCTCCTTTAGGTATTCTTCCATATCTTGAACATCGTAAGTAATTTCTTCTTTACCATGTTTCCGTAATATAAATTTAGGGATATAAGCAATTGGTCCAGGTCGATAAAGTGCATTCATGGCTATTAAATCAGCGAATTTATCGGGCTTTAATTCACGAAGATACTTTTGCATTCCTGCACTTTCAAACTGAAACGTTGCATTTGTTTCACCACGTTGATATAATTGAAAGGTTGGTTCATCGTCTAATGGGATATCATCAATGACAATATCCACACCATGATTCTGCTTGATGAGTTCTAATGCTGTCTTTAGAATTGAAAGAGTCTTCAATCCTAAGAAGTCCATTTTAATAACCCCTGCTTCTTCAATAGAGTTCCCTTCAATTTGTGTTAACCACAACTCAGATTCTTTTGATGTTGCAACCGGAATCAATTCTGTTAAATCCCTAGGTGCGATGATAATGCCTGCAGCATGGATACCGGTATTTCTAACGCTTCCTTCTAATCTTTCTGCTTCTTTCAGCACTTGTGCACGGATATCAGTTCCGTTATATATTTCTCTTAGCAATCTGATATTATCTAAGTCTTCGGGTGGCAAGCCATCTTTTTCTTCAAGACTCTTTTCTCCATCTTTTTTTGTTAATGGAGCGGTTAACACTCTTTTTAATTCGGTTCCTGGTTTGTCAGGAACCATTTTAGTTAATGCACGGCTTTCTGCTAAGGGCAAATCCAAAACCCTTGCCACATCTGCAATACTACTTTTTGCAGCCATTGTACCGTATGTAATGATTTGTGCTACCTGAGATTTTCCGTATTTCTCCACCACATAATCTATTACACGTTGACGACCATCATCATCAAAATCAGTATCAATATCGGGCATCGACTTTCGATCAGGATTTAAGAAACGCTCAAAAAGTAAGTTATATTTGATAGGGTCAATATTCGTGATACCAATACAATATGCTACAACACTTCCTGCAGCAGATCCCCTTCCTGGTCCAATAAATACTCCCATTTGCCTACCTGCTTTGATAAAATCACTCACAATAAGAAAATATCCGGCAAATCCCATAAACTTAATCGTAGCCAATTCAAAATCAATTCGCTCTTGTGCTTCCGAACTTATCTCAATATAGCGCTCTTTAGCCCCTTCATAAGTTAGGTGTTTCAGATATTCCCATTGATTCAATGTATCTGATTCATGAACTTTAAATGATTCAGGAATTGGAAAGTTCGGTAAGGCAATATCTTTCTTTAAATTCAAGACTTCTACCTTATCAACAATCTGATTGGTATTGTCAATACTTTCAGGAATGTCATGAAAAAGCTTTTTCATCTCGTCTGGTGATTTGAAATAGAACTGATCGTTTGGAAACTTAAAACGACGGTTCTTAATCATTATATCATCATTAGAGAAGTCATCAAAGCCAGGTGTAGATTGTTTTTCACCAGTGTTGATACATAATAGGATATCATGTGCGTTATAATCATCCTGATTGGTATAGTGACTATCGTTAGTTGCAATTACAGGAACATTATGTTTCTTCGCAAACTTCATTAATGTTTGATTGATTTTTTCTTGCTCAATCATCTGATGTCGTTGAATCTCAATATAATAGTCCTCTCCAAATAAATCAAGCCACCATTTAAACTCTTTCTCTGCCTCTTCTTCGCTTTTATTTAATATTGTTTGAGGCACGTAGGCTCCAATGCAACAAGTTGTTGCAATTAATCCTTCATGATATTTCAAAATCAATTCTTTATCAATTCTCGGATATTTACTATACATACCTTCAATAAAGCCTAAAGAGGTAAGTTTTAATAAGTTTTGATATCCTACTTTATTTTTTGCTAACAATACTTGATGGAACCTTTGATCTTTTTGTTCTTTTGTAAATGCTTTTACATGTCTATCAGCTACTACATAAAACTCACAACCAACAATTGGTTTAATTTTAGGGGCTATAATATCTTTGCCATTTTCATCCTTGCCAACCACTTTTGTATCTTTCCATGCTTGCGCTACAAATTCGAATGCACCAAACATATTACCATGATCAGTAATAGCAAGTGCTGGCATTTCAAACTTAGCAGCCTTTTTATAAAGGTCTCCAATTTTTGCAGCACCATCCAAAAGAGAATACTGCGTGTGTACGTGAAGATGAGAAAATTGACACATAATTTTTTAATGTTATGAATTATAAATTGTGAGTATTGAGTGTTTGAGTTTTCTTTTTAACACATAACTTGTTACTCATAATTAATATTTCTTTGTGAGCGTTCAAATATCTAACATTAGCAACTTAAAGAGAAACGTCATTTATCCACAATCAAATTTTTGTTCTGGATTTAATTTTTGTAATCCACAAAAGCTTCTTGCTTTTCTATAATTGTCCTTTTTTTATTAAACATATTTCACAGCTTAAGCAACTTCCTAATTGTATTATTTAAGCATTTTTAATACTCATTTATTGAATACATTTTTTGTGTTTTAAAATCACTTACATTTAATTGAAAATTTGATTAAATGATTTTTTACAATATACAATTGTATGGATTTCAATAAATATATTCAGGGAATATTTTCTCATATTACAATTGACTCTAGGCAGTCTCGAAAACGAACGCTAGTGTTTGGATGTTTAGGCCTTTTTGCTTGCAACGTTGTTGCTATAGTCAATGTGTTTAGGCATTTATATATTTCGGCATCCTTAGTATTCCTACTTGCAGCAACTTTAAGCGTTATTCTTTTTCTTGATTATAAAGGTGTAAAGCACTACATTAAAGCTGCTTATGTCATTTCATTTAATTTGTACATGATTTTGATTGTTTTTGCTGAGGGACTAGGACCTGCGGGATATTTGTTTTTTTTAGTTTTTCTTGTAGCTTTAGCGTTTCTATTAGATAATTCTGGAAAATCGGACCCTAAAATTTTGTATTACCTTGTTTTAACAGCTATTTGCTTTTCATTTTGTATTATCACATGTCCACAAGAGGGAAAATTCCAATACATCCCAAAAAATTTAAAGCATGAAATGTTTGTTTTTAATAGCATCACGGTAATTATACTAATTTCTGTATTTACTTTCATAGGAATTACATTAGAAAAGAAAATTAGAGAAGCTTTGATGATTGAAAAAAATAAGGCTCAAAAACAATCAGCACAGATTCAAGAACAAAATAAACATCTTAGAGAAATTGCCTTTATGAGTACACATTCAGTAAGAATGCCTGTGACCAATATTTTAGGACTCACTAAAATGCTTGAAACAATTCAGAATGATCCAGAAAAAGAAGCACAAATAAAGCAATATCTTAAACTGTCTGCCGAGGAACTTGATTTAGTATTACATGAAATAATAAATAAGACATCATTAATAGAAATAAAAGAATTTTAATTTTATATGTAGGAGGTATACTTGAATGTGAAATGTCAAGTGAATTTAGAAATTAATTCTTTATAGTTTAATTCGCTAGTAAGTGTATATATAATTTATTTATATAATTAAGATTCTATTACTTATAACAACTTACCTTAAAATAGTAACTGGATTGCTTACATGAATTTTATCATATTGATTATTGCACTTTTGATCTTTAAGTAGTAGGCAATAAAAAAGGATGTAACCTTTAGGTATTAAAGATTACATCCTTTTTTTAATTATGTATATAATTAAGCACCTAAGCTTGCATATCTTTTTTGTTTATTATGAATCAAAATATCTACACGTCTGTTTTTTGCCCTTGCAGATTCTGCTTCATCTTTTATGCCAAATGGAGTTGCACCTAAGGCATTAATCTTTATTTTTACATTCTTTACACCATGTTTTACCATGTAATTCTTACAAGCAATTGACCTTGCCTTACTTAGTTGTAAATTGTATTCTTTTGAACCTTTACTGTCTGCATATCCATTAATCTCTATCGTAGTAGATTTTGCTGTTGTTGCCTTGATGTTATTAATAACGCTATCCAATAATTCTGTAGTTTCCTTTTTAAGTGTTGTCTTGTTGAAGTCAAAATAAAGTTGTCCTGCCTTTGAAACCGTTTCAGTTGCTGCCAAAATATTATTTCCACCATCTTCAGTCTTTTCCATGCAAACTTCAAATCCATAAGAAGTATTTTCATTTACCGAAGCATTTTGCAAGGCAATTTCTTTGTCTTCATAACCTTTTTTAATTATAGTTATACTTCCAATTGAATCATCATTGATGTCTATTGAAAATCTTCCATCTACATTTGTTGGAATAATTTCATATTTATCTTTAGTAATTGCACTATTTACTGAGATGTAAGCATGTGGAATCTTACCTTCACTTCTGCAGTCTTTAACTCTACCTTCAATATGAAATGCATATTTAAATAGACCACCTTTTAATAAAGAATAGGTTATTTGAAAATTATTACTATTTAAATCTGCAATTTTTGTTACCTTATTAACTGCTACACTTGTAGTTGCTACACTAAAATTTGTATTCTCTAATTCTGTTGTAGCCGAGGTATTTGATTTTAATTCAGGCTTAACTGCTTCTGTACTTTCTGGAGAAAACTCTCCTATTCTGACTCTTTTTCTTTCAGAAGTTGTGGGCACCTCTGACTTAACAGCCCCTATTTCACTTCCCCCTATCGTACTGCTAGATGACTCTGAATAGGGAGTACTTAATAACGATACTACTTTAGTATTTGCATTATTTGAATTGCTAACGTAAGCATTCAAATTAACGTCACTTTGAGCATAAATACTTCCAAAATAAACAATAGATGCGATAAAAAATGATGCACGTTTCATGTCGTTATTTTTAATAAGGTAAAAAAATAAATTAGTCAATTAAACAATTAATGAACCTGTTTTTTTCTTTAAGTTAGTTTTATTTGTGTTGTTATTTTTAGTTATCCACAATTAGGTGGCACTTTTCCACAGCCTGCAATTCTTTAGTAAAGATAATAGGTTCAATTTAATTGACAAAATAATATTTTATTTTACTCAAACTACTACAAAAACGTTATCGTCCTTACTACAAATTTGCTTTTCCAATCAAACAAAAAAAAATGCAATTACTTATCCACAAGTTAATTGGATTTCCACTTTTAATTTGATGCCGGCAAATATGAAAGGTTTTGCATAGTTTTTAAATCCCTCAAACTAGGGAAACGAAAAATCTAAAGCTTTCGCATAATTTTTATACTGTAAGTACTGTTGTGGCTTTTTTTTAGCATTTGTACTATATAACATCTCTAAAACACAGTTATCAGTATTATTGCAGTCAATTAAATTGATATTACTGAAAAAAGGGTTTGGCATATTGTTTCTGTTTTTATTGTCTGCATATACAGTCAATGCACAATTATCGAACCTTCATACCAAAAAGATAAAAACTAATGGCAGTATCCTACTAGAAAAACAAAGCATTGTTCCTTATTCATTATATATGGATAACATTGATAGCTCTTTTTTTTCTATCGACTATATCAAAGCAACACTCTTATGGAAGAAACCTATTCAAATGGATAGTATCCTGATTCACTACCGAACATTTCCTATTGCTTTTTCATCGGGTTATAGACGCTTTAATTATGATAGCATCAGTAATAACTTTATGGTAAAGCAAAACTATCTATTTAATAGAAATTTTGGTAATGAGCCTTATAGCCTATTCAATTTCGGTTCTGGTATTACATATAATGGAAGTTTTGGAAGAAGTCTTACTGTAGGAAATAATCAGGATGCAGTTTTGAACTCACAACTGAACCTACAACTAAGTGGCTATATTGGAGATAGCATTCAGCTTTCTGCGGCTATTACTGATAATAATATCCCAATTCAACCCGACGGAACCACGCAACAATTGAATGAATTTGATAAGATTTTGATTCAATTCAAGAAGAATGGCAGGGAACTAAACTTAGGAGACATTGATATTCGACAAAACAATAATTATTTTCTCAACTTCTACAAACGACTACAAGGGATTTCCTACAGCCAAAAGACTAAGCTTGGCAGAGGGGGAACTAATAAATTAGTATTAAGTGGCGCAATCGCTAAGGGAAAGTTTACTAGAAATACTTTTAAAGGAATTGAAGGCAATCAAGGTCCCTATAAACTACAAGGGGCAAATAATGAATTGTACTTTGTGGTACTTGCGAATACGGAACATGTATTTATTGATGGTGAATTATTACAAAGAGGCGACGACCAAGATTATATTATCAATTACAATACAGCCGAAGTTACATTTATGTCCAAAAGAATGATTACTAAAGATAAAAGGATTGCAGTTGAATTCGAATATGCTGATAGGAATTATTTGAATAGTCTAATATATGTAAATGATGAAATACAGGTAAATAAGCGCCTCGCCTTTTCTTTTGGCATGTATAGTAATAGTGATGCGAAAAACTCCACTATCAATCAAAGCTTGGATTCTAGTCAAAAACATTTTCTTTCTGCAATTGGCGATAGCATTCAATACGCATTTTATCCTAAACATACAATCGATACCTTTTCGGCATCACAAATCATGTATGCTAAAAGGAAACTTCCAAATAGCACGGATTCCTTCTTTCAATATTCTACTAGCAAGGACAGTGCATTTTACTTGCTAAACTTTGTAGAAGTGGGTACCAATAAAGGCAATTATATTCCTCTTTTCAATGGGGCAAATGGTAAAGTATATCAATATGTATCCCCTATAAATAATATTCCTCAAGGAAATTACGAGCCTGCCATTTTTTTGGTAACTCCCAAAAAACAACAGTTATTCAATTTTAGCACAACTTATACTATTGATTCAAAAACAATCTTGCAAAGTGATTTGGCTATCAGTAACTATGATAGAAATTTATTTTCAACAAGGGATAAAAGTAATGATGTAGGAATGGCGGGAAGATTTTCATTGAAACATGCCGATAATATTCGACTTTTTAACAAGCCTCTACAATATAATTCGACACTTGGTTACGAACAGATAAATCAAAACTTCACTCGTATTGAAAGGATTAGAACAGTAGAATTCACTAGAGATTGGGGATTGCCAATTTCGACAAATAAAGTGACGGAAAAATTACCTAGCCTTGAAATAGAAGTAAAGGATTCAAGCAAGAATAGTTTCAAATACAATGTTTCAGGCTATTTTAGAAGTGATAACTATCAAGGAATCAAGCAAACAATAAATGACATTCAATATATTAAAGGATGGAATTTTAAGAGCGATATCAGTTTGACAAATAATGAATCAGATGGGGGCAAGGGCTATTACTTTAAACCATCTTTCGATGTAAATAAAACGCTCACTCATCTATATCACCTTGTGATTGGTGGAAGTTATGCTTACGAACATAATCAAATGTTCATCAAACAAACACTTACAGGAAAGGATAGTTTGTCGCCAAACAGTTTTGATTTTAATATTGTTTCTGCATATTTAAAAAGCAATCCTCAACGAATAAACAAATGGGCATTTACTTATACTACTAGAAAAGATAAACAAGTTTACGAGGCATCGTTTATACCTATCGACAAGAGCAATACCTTCAATATCCTGTATGAACTATTACAAAATCCTAGACAACAACTGCACTTTAATTTTACTTACAGGCAGTTGCAAGTGACAAATCAAAACATAAGTAATCTAACTGCTGATAAGAGTATTTTGGGTAGAATAGACTACAATCTAAAGGCGTGGAATGGCTTTTTGACGGGAAATGCATTGTATGAAACAGGTTCGGGGCAAGAACAACAAAGGGATATCAGTTATATTCAAGTATCGACGGGGCTTGGACAATATACCTGGATAGATTACAATCGTGATGGCATTCAGCAATTGAATGAGTTTGAAATAGCCACTTTTCAAGACCAAGCCAAATTTATACGAATATATACGCCCACAAATGTGTATGTAAAAAGTGAGAATACGCAGTTCAATTACAGTATTCTTATTAGTCCAAAGGCAATTAATAATAAAATTAGTAATCATAAGTTAAGAGAGTTTGTGGGAAGATTCAATTTACAATCTGCTTTACAGAGTTCTAAAAAGATTGTGGCTAATGACAATCTTCTCTTTAATCCCTTTGATAATAAAATTGCTGATTCCTCGTTAATTGCTTATAGGTATTTATTCAATAATGTTCTATCATTTAATAGGGGCAGTAGCAAGTGGGGAATTGATGTAGGAAGAATATTGAATTATCACAAGAGTCTGTTGACTTATGGACAACAAAGTACGCAAATGAATGAATGGAATTTGAAAGCTAGAGCTAACTTTTATCGAAAATATACGATTGAATTAATTCAAAAGTTGGTCAATAACAATTTACTGACTCCTTCATTTAGTAACCAAAATTATGCTATCAATCAAGTAAACATTGAGCCGAAGATTACCTATACTAATAATACCTTATTTCGGATACAAGCAGGATTTCAGTATTCCCAAAAGAATAATGAATCTAAATATGGAGGGGAAAAATCAATTAGCAATGCATTATCAATAGAGGCAAAGGTTAATTCGGTTCAAAGTTCAAGTCTTACTGGAAAATTTACCTATAATAATATTTCATTTAATGGACTTCCAAACACAGCAACAAGCTATATCATGTTAGATGGTTTATCGAGTGGAAAAAACTATCTATGGACGCTTGATTTTACCAAAAGACTAATCAATAACCTAGAGTTTACATTTAGTTATGAAGGAAGAAAAGCAGGAGAATCAAAAGTAATCAATACAGGAAGGGCAAGTTTGAGGGCGTTATTGTAAGAATTGAAGGCGATTAACTTGTTAACCAATTACGATACTACACCAAAAAATTGGGTTGCACTCGTGCCAATCTTTTTTCTGGTGTTAATATATCGTGCAAATCCTACAAACATCATCCATTTTGCCGATTCAGGAAATACCATATTACTAAAACTTTTGCTAAGGAAGAGCGTATAAGTACACTCATTTTCGGTTGGCTCGAGGTTCCCTTTTTTGTAGAATCCAAAAGTTACCATCATTCCTGCTTGCCCTTTTGGTTTACAGACTTTATTGGTTTGGGGATTAATGAAAATAATTTGCATATTCAATTCCCCAAGCTTTCTGATATTAATGATTGGAGAAAAATTAACAACAGTAGCATGAGTAAAAACTGTCGTAGCAATATTTATTCCACATGCCATCTTATCGGTATCAGTCATAAAATTATTCATTTTCATCTTGATAATTCCTATATTTCTAAGAGCCTTCTGATAGGTTTTTCTTGCATCTCTCGTATTTTGTGTATCAACTAACGAATAGGTATTTTTTACCGAAGTAATCTTATAAAATATATTAAACTTTTTTTGTAATAAAATTAGCTTATCTATTTCATCCTGAATTAGATGCCATTTCAATGCATTAACACTTGCTCTATCACAAAGGTTATCAGCGAAGATTTTAAACTTGTCAATTTGTTTCGGTATCCAATCTCTTGTAACTCCCATAACACTAATTTTATTGTCAATATATACTTCTCTAATTCTATTGTATGAGGTAGTATTTCAATTAAACTTCTAATCCAACCTATTACATCTAGAATTATTCTTATTACATCTAGATGTAATAAGAATAATTCTAGTGTTAATATATTGAAACGGGGATTTATCTCCTTGAACTCTAGAGTCAATCAAATTGAATACCTATCTATCCGAAATAACTCTAGATACAATAGTTTGGATTAGAACTTTTATTGCAGTATCTCCTCTCCCATTCAAAATATCTTTATCTCCAAACCACTTACTACTATGCATCCTATATAAATAAGTTGGGCTCATTTATCACTTTAACTCTAATCTTTCCATAAAAAAGGAAACAGAATAATAGCTAATGTTATAATTAAAATATCGAGTCCTAAAAGAGAATAAACTAATTGTTGCCATCCCTCTAATAATACATCACTGAATGCAGGGATTGATATTTTCATCAATAACAGTATTTGAGGAATAATAATTGGAAATCCCATTATGGCCATTAATGCAGCAGACTGTTGTGCCCTTGCCGCAATAGCTGCCAAAAAAGTAAATACTAAACTCAAACTTGCACCACCTAACAGGGTAATGCCCATAAAAGTGATTAGCCTATTTATAGGACAACCTAGTAAAAGTGTAAAGAGCGCTAGAGTAATACTACTCATTACGAGCATCAATATTAAATTGAAAACAAGTTTTGATATGATAAAATCTTTTGCTCCTGCTATTGAATAAAAATAAAGCATTCGCCCTCTGCTTTCTTGCAAAAAGCTTTTAGCTACAGCATTAATACAAATAAAAAGTTGAGTTATCCAGAAAAGCCCATTCCAAACTTGATCTTCAGGCTGTCCCATAGATAAATAAATAACGAAGGTTGTTGAGGCCACATATAATAATATACCATATAGTGTATATTGCTGCCTCATTTCGAGCAATAAATCTTTTTTTATTAGGGTAACAATCGGGTGTTTCTTGTTATTCATGATTCGAACAAAAGTATTGTATATTTTTATATCATTATTTGATACTGAAAATTGTATTTTTTTAATTAATGGGAACAAATTATAAAAGTAGTGCTGTATAATAAGTGGTAATGATTTTTTTGATTAGCTATCCTTTTTTACTAGGACTAAATCTGGGTTTCATAAGTTTGACTTCAATAAAGAAAATGATATACTAAAGTCATAGGAATATATAAAAAGGTTATTAAAGCTGTTAAATGGTAATAGGAATTAGCTGTCAACCAAGAATATTTGAGTAATTAATACGATGTCATTAAGTAATAGCTGAAGTAGAGTTTTAATAAATGATTTTTTTTTAAAATATACTTTTCAAACAATAATTAAAAAATGAAAATTCTAATAAGTATCGTTCTAATGATAGTGACATTTTCATCAAATGCACAAAGAGTAAACCAAAAACATAATAAATTAGTAATATCAGCTGATAAACGTTATTTACAATATGAAGATGGACAACCATTTTTTTGGTTGGGAGATACAGGTTGGCTTCTGTTTACACAATTAACGAAGGAACAAATTCAACAGTATTTAAAGGATAGACACAAAAAGGGCTTTAATGTAGTGCAGGTTATGATTATACATGAAATGCCTGAAGTGAATATTTATGGAGAATATGCATTTAATAACAATGATTTTACTTCTCCCAAGTTAACAAATAGGAATAGTTCGAGTGATGAAGTTGAACACAATTATTGGAATTTAATTGACTTTGCAGTAGATGAAGCCTTTAAGAATAACATATATTTAGCAATGGTTCCCGTTTGGGGAAATATTGTAAAAAAGAAGATGTTTAATGTTCTTAATGCTTCAACTTATATCACTTGGCTGGCAAATCGATATAAAAACAAACCGAATATAATTTGGATGAATGGTGGAGATGTTAAGGGATCGATAAATGAAAAAGTGTTTAATATAGTTGGTAGTACATTTAAATCAATTGATAGTAATCACTTAGTAACATATCATCCTTTTGGAAGAACAAGTTCGGCAGATTGGTTTCATACAGCTACATGGCTTGATTTTAATATGGTTCAATCTGGACATAAAGATTATACACAAGATTCTGTTGGGGCAGATAATTGGAAGCTAATTAATGATGGTTTTAATAAAATTCCAACAAAGCCAATTATAGATGGAGAACCTTCTTATGAAGGTATTCCACATGGCTTGCACGATACCACTTTGCCTTATTGGAATGCAGATGATGTAAGAAGATATGCGTATTGGTCGGTCTTTTCTGGGTCATTTGGCCATACTTATGGGAATAATTCTATCATGCAATTTTATCATCAATCCTCAAAGTTAAAGGCATACGGAGTTAAAAAGTATTGGCAAGAAGCTATTGAGGACTCTGGTTCCAATCAAATGCAATACTTAAAGAATCTTATTTTGTCGAGAGATTTTTATAGTAGAACACCAGCACAAAATGTAATAGTAGGAAATAATCAAAAGCAATATGAACATCTAGTAGCTACTAAAGGAAAAGATTTTATAATGATTTATACGTACACTGGAAAGCCGTTTACTATTAATACAAGTGTATTGAAATGTAAAGCCTTAAATCAATATTGGTATAACCCTAAAAACGGTCATGTAACCTTTATAGGAAAAATTCAGAATCATTTAAAACCTAGAGTTATTATACCACCCGGGAATGCTAAGGAAGGAAATGATTGGGTGTTGGTTTTGGATAATGCACTTTCAAATTACCCTATGCCTGGAATTATAAACTAATGAATTTCAAACAGACAGGGCTTCCAACGTTAATTTGCTGGTTAATTTTAGTCAAGATACCTGTGTACTTATTTCTCCTGAAAATGGTAATATTATTTGATTTCTGATGACCTATTAATATATAATTCCCTGTTGGGTCGATAACAAAATTTCGAGGCATGATGCCTCCTGTAGATTGAACCTGCAACAAACTTAGTTGACCATTTGATAGGATACTAAAAGTAGAGATTGTATTATAACTGCCACGATTAGTAGCATATAAAAATGTCCCTTCGGGTGAAATATGAATATCAGCACTCCCTTTAGTATCACTTTGAGTACTGTCAGTGCTAATAGTTTGAATTAATGCTGAATTATTACGCTTACAATCAAAGACATCAATTGTGCCACTCAACTCATTAATGACATACATAATTCTACTATCCTTTGAAAATTCGAGGTGGCGTGGTCCATTCCCCGGTTTACATTTTATTATTTTTTCTTGATTAATTGATAATGGCAAATTAGCGGAAGACTTAAATGGAAATTGATGAATTTGATCGTTTCCTAAGTCAGTTACATACAAATAATTTTCGTTAGGAGAAAAAACAGCCGTATGAATATGTGGTTCTTGTTGACGTGTTTTATGAACACTTTTTCCTGTATCCTGAAAAAACTGTTTAATTGTATCTAGTCCCCCATCTTTTCTTACGGATAAAGCAGTTAAATTTCCACTTGCGTAATTTGCCAAAAAGACCCATTTTTTATTATTGTCAACAGTAATATAACAGGCCCCACTACCCTTTTCGGCTAGTTTGTTTATTAATGACAATTCGCCAGTTTGTTTATTGAATTGATAAGCTGCTACTTCGCTATTTTGACCATTTCTTGCATCACTTATTGCGTATACGTTATTTTCATCTTTACTAATAGCAAGATATGAAGGATTTGTTGCCTTTATTTTACTTAATAATTGAGCATTCCCATTTTCAGTATCAAATTTATAGGTATAAATCCCTTCACTTTTGCCATCAGTATAAGTACCTGCGAGTAAATAAAGTTGTTTAGACTGCGCAGATAAAAATTCTAAAGTTAAGAGTGCTATAGCAAAAAATATAATGCGCATAAAAGGTAGTTTTACAAACAAATAAACTGATCAATTAGTTATTAAGTAATAGGTTATATGTTAAGTTTTTTAAATTATAGTTAGAAGAAATATTCTACAAGTAACATCTTGCTCCTGCTGATACTTAGAATTAAGAATTTTATAGTTTATTTAATTTCTCAGCAGCTTCTAATAATTTATTCAAATCCCTATCGCCATATTTACTAAAAATTGTTGCATTGTTCATAAAAAAATAAGTAGAATTAACTCTAGCAGCAGTTTTTATTACAGTAGCATCACATTTTAAAACTAAGATACCTGCTTTTGTAACTTTACTTGTATTATCCTCTGATTGAGAGGTTACATAAAATATTGGCATATTATATTTATCACAATATTCTTTTACCTTAATCATTTCTTTTAGCCAATTTTCACCTCTGTAATCATTGCTTAATACCAAAATATATTTTGGTACACCTAACAAGGCCATTGTCGTATCATTTCCACTTGGTGTTGTTAAATTGAAATCCGTAATCTTTGCTCCGCCTGTTCCTTTTCTAATTAATTTATCAAATCGATTCACGAAAGTATAAGTACTATCAAAATCCTCTGGAAAATTATTTTGATCAAATTCAATTTGCTTTTCTCCTTTTTTATATTGATAAGTAATCACTGTAGAATCGGGTATATAATCTTTCGGTTTTTTCATTTGCTCAATTATATTATTACCCATCTTAAAAGGAAGACAATCAATAAATGGAAGATAATTAATCACCACATCTTGTATCAAAACACAAGCTACGAGTGTTAACATTAAAATAGAACTCGTGTAAACAGTTGAAAACACAGGTTTTACATCCTTCTCAAAAATTGCTAACAATACAATTAGAATTAACAATATAATGTCTTTAGTAAAACTCATGCCTGCTTTTAATGGTAAACAATCACCTAAACAGCCACAAGTCTTAATTTTTCCACTTAAAACAGCGTAGCCTGTAAGAAAAGTAAAGAATATGATAAGTAATAATAAAAAACGGATAGTAATCTTGAACCTAAATCCAACTAACAAAGCAACCCCACAGCCTACTTCAAGCATATTCATTATAATTGACATGCCTAATGAAAACTTATTGAAAAAAGGAATACCCCATACTTCAAAAAACTCTTGCATTTTAAAGCTTAAACCAAGCGGGTCATTAACTTTTATTAATCCTGAGAAAATAAATAATATTCCAACTACCCAACGAATGATAATTAATGCCTTTTTCATTTTATTCTTTTATGTGTTATTCTGAATAATTAATCTGCAAATTTATGGAGTAACTACTAAATAATTACTTTTACGGGCATGCAGAGTAACAGAAACAAATCAATTTTTACCTTGAATTGCAAAGGAAAGGTATTAATAATTAAACATCCTATAATAATGGGAATTATTAATGCAACACCTGATTCTTTTTTTCAAGCTAGTAGAAAAGAAACTATAAAGGAATCCCTGCTTAAGGCATCGGAAATGATAGCTGAAGGAGCTACAATACTTGATATTGGAGGACAATCGACAAAACCCGGAAGTCTACCTATTTCAGTTGAAGAAGAGCTGAATCGAGTCATTCCGATGATTTCTGCAATTTCCCATTCGTTTCCTGAAACAATAATTTCTATCGACACCTACTATTCTGAAGTTGCAAAAGCAGCAGTTGAAAATGGAGCATCTATAGTTAATGATATAAGTGGAGGCGAGTTTGATGAAAAAATGATTACAACTATTGCCAAGTTGAATGTCCCTTACATCTGCATGCACATCAAGGGCACACCTAAAACAATGCAAGAGAATCCACAATATGAGAATTTGTCAAAGGAAATTCTAGACTATTTTATAGATAAAATTAATTTTTGTAGAAGTTTAGGTATCAAGGATATAATTGTGGATGTAGGTTTTGGATTTGGAAAAACAATTGAACAGAATTATCAGTTATTAAAATCATTGTCAGTCTTCGAAATGTTGGAATGCCCTTTGCTAGTAGGTATTTCTAGAAAAGGAATGATTTACAAGCCACTTAATATTAACGCAGATGCCGCATTGAATGGCACAACAATTATTAATACCATTGCAATTCAAAATGGAGCCAATATTTTGAGGGTTCATGATGTAAAGCAAGCTGTAGAGGCAGTTAAACTTCTCGAGCATTATAATCAGGGAATAAATGATGAAGTGAACTCCACAAAATTGTCCTTTTATAAAAATTATTAAAACAATTTATTTGATTTATTTAACAAGCGCTGATTTGAATATAAATTCGTACTTTATTTTATCTTAGCATTTTTAATAATTGAACTAATGAAAAGATCAATCATAATATTCTGTTTGTTTCTAATTACCTTACCTATTTGCGCACAATATTACTTGCGTGGTGAAATATTAGATGAAAAAGGAAACCCTATTTCGGGTGCTAAATTATACCTACAAACTAAAGGTAACATTGATTTTAGCAGTGGAGATGAAGGGAAATTTGGGTTACCTACCCCAAAGGCAATTGATACCTTGACCGTAATGATGCAGGGCTTTGAAACATTTAAAAGTGCTGTTGCCACACAACAATATCAAAAGATAGTTCTTAAAATGTTTAAAAGTACATCCGAGGAGATGTTAAATAGATTAAATTCTCTTACAAAAAATCTTGGATTGGCAAAAGATTTAGTTACGAAAACAGATATGGGGGAAAGCTATAATAATTTGATTGAAAACAATTTCATTTCTGCAAAATCTCATCCCGAAACAGGATTTGCATTATCTATTGATAGGGCTTCATATAGTAATGTGCGCCGGTTTATTGTAAATAAATGGAAGTGTCCTAAGGAAGCTGTTCGAATTGAACAAATGCTCAATTATTTCAATCTAAAGCCAACAAATTCTACTAATAGTAATTTTCAAAATATGAATACAAATACCGATTTTTTATTCAATAGTGAGGTTACTAACTGTCCTTGGGAAGAAAAGAATAAATTGTTATTTATCAATCTACAGGCTCCAAAACTAAATTTAGATACACTCCCTCCCAGTAATTTAGTTTTTTTGATTGATGTTTCAGGTTCGATGGATGAACCTACTCGATTGCCTTTATTACAGACTGCCTTTAAAATGCTTGTTTCTAATCTTAGGGATACCGACAGGATATCAATTGTTACATATGGAGGGGGTGTTCGAGTGGCTTTATATCCTACGAGTGGCGCTGAAAAGAAGAAGATAATTGAAGTAATTGATGAATTATCTGCTAATGGTGATACACCTGGAAGTGGAGCAATAAAAATGGCTTATTCTATTGCTAAAATTGCCTTTAAAAAAGAAGGAAATAATAGAGTAATCATTGCAACTGATGGAGATTTTAATGTTGGTCAAAATAATGAAGATGAGTTAGAGGAATTAATTGCCAAACAAAAGCAGTTTGGAGTAAGTTTAACCTGTTTAGGTGTTGGAATGGGCAATTTTAGAGATAGTCGTCTTGAAATATTGTCTAAAATGGGAAATGGAAATTATGCGTATCTTGATAATGTTGGAGAGGCTGAGAAGGTATTAGTTACTGAATTCACAAAAACATTATACAATGTTGCAGAAGATGCATATTTGAATATTCTATTCAATCCTGAATTGGTAAATAAATACAGGTTAATTGGCTTTGACAACATGAGAGATGCAATGAAAGATAGCAGCAAAACAATTGAAGGCGGTCAAGTAGGAAGTGGACATTCATTGATGGCAATTTTTGAAATTGAGCCTTCAAATAGTAACAAAAATTATTTGAGTAACTTTGCTACCTTGAACTTACAATATAAACGACCAAAAAATAAAGAACTAGTGCAGAATAGATTTGTAATACCAAATAATGAAATTGACATGATGAAAGCTGATTCTGCTTATCGTTTTGCTACCTCCGTTGCCATGTTTGCCTCATTGCTTAGACTTTCTGACTATGTCAAAAACTATAATTTCGATACTGTATTACAGCTTGCACAAACTGCTGCGAATCCTTCAAACTTCTCACAAAAAGAGTTCCTTACTTTAATTGATAAGGCTGATGTAATTTACAACCCACTGAAAAAAAGGAAAAAATAAAAGCGTAATTCTTAAGACTTAGGTAATAATCATTATAAAAGTATTAAATTGAGTACTTGTTTGTAAATTAATTGAATGATGGAAACCAATATTTTACATTGTATATTTAATTTTCTATTTTTTTAATTTAAGCATTTATTAATTCAAAATAATTCTAGTATTGAACAGGGTGCATAAAAGTCTTTTGCATTCAAGCGGCGATTATGCAATCTGACTTAGTAAAGTTTGGCACGGTCTTGAAAACCACTATAATTTGTTATTAATTTTTGTTCGTACATATCGTTCTTTTTTGTTCAGAATAAATCTGAAATATTAATTTATTTGTTTTAAAATGATTAAATCTTCAATATAAGTGAGGGCTTATTCCCCATAAACATA
>CANCPA010000049.1 GCA_947379895.1 Chitinophagaceae bacterium
TACATCTTCACTTTTTTCAAGTACAAACTCTCTTGTCTTAAAAGTTTCAGTACGCTGAATCGTGTCAAATTTGGCTGCAAGCTTTCCTGTAATTTCGTAACTCATATTTGTTAATTGTTGGCGGTAAAAATAAGGCTTTGTTTTTTCTATTTTAATGAAAAAATAATTTTTTGAAATAACAAAACACTTACCTTCATTTTTCAACCTTACATTTTTACATGCGACCTGTTTTTAAGTTAACCGTTTTTCTTCTTATTTGCTGTTTTGGAGCAATTGCCCAACAAAATACAGTTTCATACAACGGCTATCCAATTGATGGAAATATAAAAAAGGATAGTACAATCAATGCTTTTCTAGCAAAATATCGTGACAGTGTTTCAAAGACCATGAATAATGTAATCGGCTTCTCTGTAAGTGGAATGTCGAAACATCAACCCGAAAGTGGTTTAGGTAATTTCATGACTGATGCATTAAAGAACATTGGTGAAAAGATATTTAATCAAAAAATAGATGCAGCCTTTGTTAATTTCGGAGGAGTAAGATCATATATTCCAAAAGGCAATATAACTGTAGGTAGTATTTTTGAAATTATGCCTTTTGATAACTTATTAATTCTTCAAAAAGTTCGAGGCGATTCATTAATTTCTTTTCTAAATCACATAGCCGAAAGAAATGGATGGCCATTATCTGGTATTACGATGGGAATTAAAGAAAAAAAAGCCGTAAACGTAATGATAGGAGACAAACCTATTAATGCAGATAGTGTTTATACAATTGCCAATTCTGACTATGTAGCAAATGGTGGGGATAACACTACAATGTTGAAAGTGTTTCCTAAAATAAATAAAGGAGTCTTAATTAGAGACGTTTTGATAGACTATGTCAAGTTGCTCACTGAGAAAGGAAATTCAATTGACGTTAAAACTGAAAAAAGAATAGAATATGTTAATTAATAGAAAGACATTTTTAAAACAAACTGCATTTGCAGGAGCTGGCCTACTTGCCTCTCCACTCATCGGAAGCGGCTTCGCAGCAGAAAACAAAGAATTTTACAATCTTACTATACTTCATACTAACGATGTACATAGTCGGTTAGATCCTTTTCCGATGGATGGAAGTAAAAATTCGGGTTTAGGTGGGATTGCTGCGAGAGCAACAATTATCGAACAAATCAGAAAAGAAGCTGAACATGTGTTATTACTTGATGCAGGTGACATATTTCAGGGCACTCCCTTTTTTAATATCTATAAAGGAGAACCAGAAATTAAAGCAATGAGCATGATGGGCTATGATGCAGGTACAATGGGCAATCATGACTTTGATGGAGGTATAGAAAATTTTGCCACCCAATTAAAACACGCTTCATTTCCAATACTATTATGTAATTATGATTTTACTAATACTGCTTTAGAAAATAAAACAGTGCCTTATAAAATATTTCAAAAAGGTAATTTAAAAGTTGGGGTATTCGGAATAGGAATTGAATTAAAAGGATTGGTACCACAAAATTTATATGGGAATACTATTTATAAGAATCCAATTGAATGTGCGAATACTACTGCTGATTTTTTGAAAAGACATGGCTGTCATTTAATTATTTGCCTTTCTCACCTAGGAGATAGATATGATGACAACAAGATTAGTGATGAAGTTTTAGCAAAAGAAAATTATGATATCGATTTAATTATTGGAGGACATACACACCGCTTTTTTACAGAGCCTAAAAAATATGTCAATAAAAAAGGTGGGGATACTTTAGTGAATCAAGTGGGTTGGGCAGGGCTACAATTAGGAAGATTAGACTATTCGATCAGTAAAACAAATATAAAAAAATCCATAAAACCCAATACTGTATTGATAAGGGGGAAAAGTTGAAAATAAAAAATTTATTTTTCAACAAAAAGGTTTCATATTCGCAGTCCGAAATTACTTTTTGACAATAAAATACTAAGATTCCGGAGGATTGCTATGTATAGAAAATTATTTACTATTTAATATTATAGAAGAAAGATTATGGCTATTTCAAACTCTAAAACTGCAGAACTTATTTGGAATAATTGCTTGAAAATTATCAAGGATATTGTGGAGTGGCAACACTTCAAAACATGGTTCGAACCAATTACTCCTGTTGAAGTAAATGGTAACGTTTTGATGATTCAAGTTCCAAGTCAGTTCTTTTATGAATATTTGGAAGAGCATTATGTAAATTTATTAGCAAAAACTTTAAAGAGAGAATTAGGAAAAGAGGCGCGTTTGGAGTATCGTATCATGGTCGATAGCGGAAATGGTCGTAATGGCAGCATGGATATTCCTACAGGAGGTTCTAAGACTTTCAATCCTAATGAAATGAATTTCCCATTGGTAATAGACAATCCAGTGAAAAATCCATTTGTTATTCCCGGATTAAAAAAGATGCAGATCGATCCTCAACTGAACCACAATTATACTTTTGATAGTTATGTTGAAGGAGATAGTAAT
The DNA here is from genome assembly GCA_947379895.1 of Chitinophagaceae bacterium. Taxonomy (GTDB): domain Bacteria; phylum Bacteroidota; class Bacteroidia; order Chitinophagales; family Chitinophagaceae; genus Parasediminibacterium. The sequence continues at coordinate 2,479 of CANCPA010000049.1, forward strand.
CGTGTAGCTCGCAGAGCTGGAAAAACTGTCGCAGAAAAACCCGGTGGCAATTCTTTTAATCCATTAGTTGTTTATGGCGGAGTTGGTCTAGGAAAAACGCATCTTGCTCAAGCAATAGGAAACGATGTAAAGAGATTGCATCCTAACAAAGTAGTACTATATGTAAGCAGCGAAAAATTTATTAATCAATTTCAAGATCATAGTAGAAATAATGCTATCAATGATTTTATACATTTTTATCAATTAATTGATGTATTAATAATTGATGATGTTCAATTTTTTGCAAGGGCAGAAAGAAGTCAGGACGCTTTTTTTGCCATCTTCAACCACTTACATCAAACTGGAAAACAACTTGTACTTACAAGTGATAAGCCACCAAAAGATCTAGAAGGTTTACAAGAAAGACTATTGAGCAGATTCCGTTGGGGATTAAGTGCAGATATTCAAATGCCTGATTATGAAACAAGAATTCAAATTCTTGAACGTAAAATGAAGAATGATGGCTTAGAAATGAGCAAAGAAGTGGTAAAATATGTTGCATTTAATATTACTACTAATATCCGCGAATTAGAAGGCGCATTAATTTCTTTATTAGCACAATCTTCATTAAATAGAAAAGAGATTGACATTGATTTAGCTAAAAAGGTGCTTCGCAATTTTGTGAAGACAAGTAGCAAAGAAATTACTATTGATGCTATTCAAAAGATGGTTTGTGAATATTTTGGGGTTGGATTTGAAAAACTATCCCAAAAGACTCGTAAGAGAGAGATAGTTCAAGCGCGTCAAATAAGTATGTATCTCGCAAAATCTTTCACTAAGAATTCATTGAAGACAATTGGAGATCATTTTGGAGGAAGAGACCATACAACGGTTATTCACTCTTGCCAAACAGTAAAGGATTTGATGGATACAGATTCTATGTTCAGAGAGAATGTAATGGAGATTACTCAAAAAGTGCAGTTAGCTTCTATGTAAGTAATAAACTATGAGTGAAGTGTTCGTAGTAAAAAACAAAAAAAGGCAGGATATATATTCTTCCTTTTTTTGTGCCACCTATTCAATTAAGCTGTAAATCCTTTACTTTCTTCTACTTTTCTGATTTAACTACTTAGAATTGCACTGATTTTATATTTTATTTGAAAATTTTATAAAAAATGTTTTGCCATTTAATCAAGTACCCTTACTTTTGCATCCCTCTCTGAAAAAAGAGTAAGGACGGTGAGATGGATGAGTGGCTGAAATCAGTAGTTTGCTAAACTGCCGTACGGGTTATTCTGTACCAAGGGTTCGAATCCCTTTCTCACCGCAGTAATTTTAAATACTCCAAACGGGAAGTAGCGCAGGCCGGTAGCGCACCTGGTTTGGGACCAGGGGGTCGCAGGTTCGAATCCTGTCTTCCCGACACAAAAAGAGCTATCTCAAAAGGATAGCTCTTTTATTTTATATAATCTCCTGCAATTTTATATCAATAATAATCTAAATCTAACCTTAGATTGTCTCTCAACTCTCTTATTAATGGATATTTTTCCGCAATTCTTTCAAATCGTTGTTTACTATTTAATTGTTGAATAGTTGGGGTAGTATCTCTTTCACCTTCACTCATCTCAAAAACAAAGGCTATCAGATTGTTATGATAAAGCTTCTGTAAATATTCAGACAGATTCATTTTCTCCTGTTCAATGAACTTTTGTTGCAAGGCACTATCAACTTGAATCTTAAAAATATTTTCGTCAACAACTTCTAAGGATGCTTGTGCAAATGCATTCCCCTGTGAAATTTTATTTTCCTCTTTCAACTTGTTCGCAAAAACATCCCAATTTGTCTGAAGTGTTTCAATAGTCAAACTTATTGGATCAATGACAGGCTGAATTGTGTATTTATCTCCGTATTTATTCCTTAGTGTATCTAGTAATGTTCCTCTAGTAGCAACACTTGTGGCTGTAGAAGAGGTTGTCGAAATTGGGACACTAGGACGTGCAATAGGATTAACAATTGGCTGTATAGGTTCCTGTACAACATTTGGCGTTCTATGTGTAATAGGAATAACTGTTGCTGCATGTGCTGTTACTTTATTAACAGGTGAGGATTGATTTGACGGACTGATTGACTGTTCCTTTTTTTCCTCAATATAAACCTTGCCTGCACCCGAATTTGATACATTTCCCATAGAAGCTGTCGTATTCGGCACTTTAAATTGTACTTGTTTTATTGGAGCATATTTGATAGCTATTGGTCCATCAACTCGCTTTTTTTTTACAAGACTTCCTTCTTGCATGGTCAATTCGATGGCTTGTTGCAAGAAATTTAGTTTGATAATAACCAATTCGACATGCAATCTTTTATTTCTTGCCATTTTGAAGTTAACCTCTGCCTCATTCAAAATATTCAAAGCACTTACTAAATAACCTGCAGAAACACTTGCAGCAACTGTCTTGTATTTTTCCTGCATGCCTTCTACAACATCAAGCAACTTAATTGCCCTTGCATCCTTACAAACTAAAATATTTCGAATAAACTCGGCAAAGCCATTCAATACCATATCTCCCTCAAATCCTTTGCGATTTATCTCATCATATAAAAGAATAGCACCTGCCATATCTTGTGCCAACAAAGATTCGAGAAGCTTAAAATAATAATCGTGGTCAAGTATATTTAGATGTTCGAGTGTATTCTGATAGTTTACTTCACCATTTGTAAAACTCACTATCTTATCAAGAATACTCAATGAGTCTCTCATACAACCTTCACTCTTTTGAGCGATAACCTGAAGCGATGCCTTATCTGCAACAATCCCTTCTTTGTCAACTATTTCTTGCAAGTGCTCAACAGTATCATTGGTTGTAATCCTTTTAAAGTCGAATATTTGACACCTACTTAATATTGTAGGTAAAATTTTATGTTTTTCTGTTGTTGCTAATATGAATATAGCATAAGAAGGTGGTTCTTCTAAAGTTTTCAAGAATGCATTGAAGGCACTATTACTCAACATGTGTACCTCATCTACAATGTACACCTTATATTTACCTGCCTGAGGAGCAAACCGAACTTGTTCAACTAAGCTACGAATATCTTCGATAGAGTTGTTACTAGCCGCATCTAATTCATGAATATTCATGCTACTACCAGCATCAAAAGAAACGCAACTACTACAAACGTTGCAAGCTTCTCCTTCAGGTGTTTGATGCAAACAATTGATTGTTTTGGCTAATATCCTCGCACAAGTAGTCTTACCAACCCCACGAGGTCCACAAAACAAAAAAGCATGTGCTAACTGATTGTGCTTAATAGCATTTTTTAAAGTAGTAGTAATATGGCTTTGACCCACAACCGTATTAAAATTCTGGGGACGATATTTACGTGCAGAAACAACAAATTTTTCCATAACAGAAGTGCAAGATAAGTAAATAGATATCTACTTTAGAGAAAAAGAAATCAACATCATCATTTTTTTATTGAAATAAACAGTGAACAATTAACACAACAATTAAGCTTGATAAAAATTTAAAAATTTGAATGAATTAGTTTATTAACATCTCTATCCAAGAACTCAACTTAGAAAAATGCAAATCAATTATTGGCAATAGAATAAGCAAAAAAAAGACTGCCAATGGCAGTCTTAAAAAATACAATTAGTTTTTTATTAGAACTTCCTTACAGCTCTTACGCGCGCCTGATTATTTTTCCAATAACTAAATAGGCTATTAAATTGTCCAAAATCCTGAGCCCATGCCTGATTTGAATTAAACTCAGATGATGACCAATAGAAGTTAGCCGAGAATCCACCTAATCCCTTTGCATGTAAATTAGTATACATTAATGCCAATTCTTTTTTGGATGGCAGATACCAATCACTATACCCATTTGCAGTTTGGCTTGCTACACTCGCAGCATAACTACCTGTAGATTGAACATTTGTAATAGCGGTTGTATTTGCTTTTCCTCCACCTAACGAAGTATCATTAGCATTTGTTGTAATATAGCCGCCATTATACCATTGTATAGCACCACTTGCATCGCCTGTAGCAGCAATTAGTCCATGTTGCTGTGTACTATCTACATAAAAAATAACACCACCTCCATAACTTTGACCAATTGTATAACTAACATAAGGGTTACTTCCTGTTGTAACTGTTACTTGATTTCCATATGCTGTACCATAACTATTTGTAGCATATGCTCTAAAATAATAGGTTGAATTATAATCAAATGCATCCCATAATAGCGTCGAAAAGGTATCAATTATATTATCACCCTGATAAGAAGCTGTATCAAAATAATCAGCTATTGTTGGATTCTGATTCTTCGACCAGCAAAATCCTTTTGCAGTTACTGCAGATCCTCCGCTCGAAGTAATTACACCTGCTTGTCCACCAGGGGTTCTATTATAAGGAATAGAAACACCTAAAGTAATAACAGTGGGCAATAAATTAGGAACAATACAGGCACCCCAATGTGGAACACCATTACATAATGTCAGCGTACTACCATTTGTTCCTGCAGCAACAGTTACCCACTTACTGCCATCCCAATATTGCATATCCCCAATATTTTTACCAGCTGTAGTTCCATTAGCAGCATATAATGCATAAGGAACACTTAACAATTGAGATGAACCAACAATAGTATAGTTCGTGCCTCCAACAGGATCAATTTGTGTTTTTATAAAATAACCACCCCTACTCCAATCAATGTTTGCTAAGCGGCCCACTTTTGCAGTACCCGTCCCAATTGCAATACTTAATAATCCGTTTGAATTAGTGGTTGGACTTTGCGTTTCACTAAAAAATACACTATCACTTGCATTTGTGATGCTTATTAAAACACCAACTTGTATATTAGTCACTAATGCATTTCCACTATTTCTAACCACAGCTTGATAACTAATTTGTTGAGGTGCTTGTGCAAATAATGAAGCTGATAAAATTAGTAGTGTAAATAAGTAAATTATTTTTTTCATGTTTGTCATTTTTATTTTTTACAATTTTTTTTGGGGGCTCTTAAAAATTTAGTTCTTAATTATTTTAAATGATTTTTCCAATTCATTGCGATTTGTCACTTTCAAGAGGTAAGAACCCTTGCTAAGACCGGAAGTGCCAATTATAGTAAGGTTGTCATTTATTTTCTGCTCAGAAATCAGTTTTCCTTCCATCGTATAAATGGCATACTTCAAATTCTTTGAAGCAGCATTCACAATTTGCAAATTAAGGTAAGACACAGTAGGATTAGGATAAGCATTTACCCTCATTTCTGAATCTGATTCAGAGGTATTTACTGAAACAATAGAAGAATAGGTAACGGTTCCATCATTATCTATTTGCTTTAATCGATAATAAGAAGTACCATATAACGGACTTGCATCAGTTGCTTGATATGTTTGTTTTGAATAAGAATTACCATTTCCTTGGATTCTATTTATTTCCTCAAAACCTACTCCATCTTTCGAACGTTCAACGGTAAAGTATTGATTATTAAATTCGGAAACTGTATTCCAACTTATTTCAACTGTTTTATTTCCCGTATAAATTGCAGAGAACTGCAATAAAGTAATGGGCAAATCGATTGCATTATAGGCCTGTTGTAGACCTTCAATCACTATCCCCCCATTTCCTGAGAGTGTTTTATAAACAACTTCACCTACAGAATAAGTGGCGGTTCCACCATTTCCATTAGCAACACCGCCAGAAGCAACAGTGCCATTTTGAGCAATCCCTATGTTAGCAATCCCTATTAAAAAGGATACACCCAAAAGAATCGAGATTGATTTTTTCATGTTTTATTTATTGTTGTTTTATTATTTGATACAATAAGACAAAATATTTAAATAGTAATTTAATATAAATATCAAATAGCCTTAAATAAATTGAGTTATACATAAAGTAGCACCCCAAAATTCAGTTGAAATAAAAGTGAAGAAAGGGTTATACGAATGTTAGTGGCAATATTATATAAATTATCCTAAAACACAATTATAACTATACTAAATAAATACAATGCTTCCGAAATAAAGTATGTTTTTGCCATTTTAGTAAAATCTAATTTACACCTCATCTAATAACTTAAATTAGTTTGACAAAATTTAGACAGACTTTCAAAATATTGTATCTTTTTATTTCACCAAAATATCTACGGTAGGACATTCGGTACTAATCTCTGCTCTATTTTAGGCGAATAGAAGAAATCAATGAAAAACAAGCTTCACAAAGTTTTCTAATAAAATTTAACCAGATTTAACGATTACAGAAGCATTAAATAATTGTGCTTCATTATGAATAATATTTTGTTCACTTTGACAATTCCTATTGAATAGTAACTGATAAACAATATTTATTTGAATGCAAAAGAGAGGCCTCCCTGTAAAATATATTTTCCATAACCAGCTTCCGCAAACAGGGCAGTATTCTTTGCAATATCAAACCTAGTCCCAATTCCAACTTGATAAGCGAAAGAAGCAGGAGAAATAAGCAATGTTCCTCCACTCGGGTCATTAAACGAAGTCGTACTATTGATATTTGCCCCAAATGCCACCCTAAAATAAAGAGTAGCAGTATTTGACAGAGGGGCATAATTCATTAAATTTAGCAATACACTCCAAGTTTCTATGGTTCCTTTACCAACATTTAAAGCACTATAATTAGTGTAAGGCGCATTCACTTTTCCGTAGGTAGTCAAGACACCAAAACTTGAATTTCGGTTAAACCTGAAATCAATTGAGCCTGTAATCGGGCCGGAAGAAGTGGTAACGCCTTTGTTGTAATTATTGATTGCTGAGTTTTCTGGCAATTGACTTGCATACAAATTTGGGAAACCATATCCGAAAGAAACATAAACTATGGGCTTAAAGTCTTGCTCATGTTTATTTTTTTTTGGTTGCCGACTGCTATAATTTTTTGTCCCGTATCTACCCCTTCCCAAGTGATTACCGTAACCGAATCCTCCACCAATTCTGCCTCCAATATAAACTTGGGCATTAGCGGCATTTATCAACTCTACGCATATAAAGGCAATGAATATCCAATAATTCTTTTTCATATTTTTCTATTTTTACGAAACTTAAATCAAGAAATGTACTATAAAATTTGTAGTTCAAGGATTTAACAGAAAAAAACATTAAAACGATAACGTTTGCGACTTGATAAACAAAAAAATAATACCATTTTTTTGATAAATAAGCAAAAAATGTACAATTTTTAAGTGATTAAGTTGTGGTTTCTTAATATGTTTGCGGAGTTGGTTTTAATATATAATTATATGATAGTTGGAATATTGTTTACAAACGATTGCATTTATTCAAAAAACGCCATTATTATGCTACCAAAAGGGAACGTTCCCAATTCAAAAAAAGCTATTTACACGTAGATGGTGCTTATTTCTCGCCAATAAATAGCAACTATTAACTTTCTTACTTTTCTTATTTCAACATTTAAAAATATTTTTTTCAATTAATAATAACAAACAATAAAGTTATGAGCGTAATTAACACATTCGAATTAACAGGAAAAACCGCATTAGTTACCGGTTGTAGTAGTGGAATTGGTTTGGCAATGGCAGTTGCTTTGGCAGAAGCCGGTGCAAACATCATCGGTGTTGCTGTTGATATGCAACTTGAAGGTAGTGAAGTTGGTAAACAAGTAGAAGCATTGGGTCGTACTTACAAACCTTATGTTTGTGACATGACAGATAGGGCTGATTTGTATTCGTTTATTGCAAAAGTAAAAGCAGAAAATGCTCCTGTTGACATATTAATCAACAATGCAGGTATGATTCTTAGAAAACCTGCTGCAGAACATCCTGATGAATATTGGGATAAATTATTGTCATTGAATCTTGATGCTCAATTTATTTTGGCTCGTGAATTTGGTAAAGACATGATTGCTCGTAAAGATGGTAAGATTGTATTTACTTGTTCTTTGCTTTCTTTCCAAGGTGGTATCAATGTACCAGGCTATACAGCAAGTAAAGCTGCAGTTGCAGGTTTAGTAAAAGCATTTGCTAACGAATGGGCTAGTAGTGGTGTAAATGTAAATGGTATTGCTCCAGGTTATATCTCAACAGCTAATACAACTGCTTTAAGAGAAGATCCTGAAAGAAGTCAAGCAATTTTGGGTAGAATTCCTGCAGGTCGTTGGGGCTTCCCAGAAGATTTCCAAGGACCAGTTGTGTTCTTATGTTCTAAAGCTGCAGCTTACGTAAACGGTCACGTTTTAGTAGTTGACGGTGGATGGATGGCTAGATAATATAATACAAATAGTTTTAAGATGCTAGTTTCAAGTTACTAGTATCCTGAAACTAATAACTTGAAACTAAAAATTAATTAACGTGGAAGTAAGATTTCAAAGTAGTCCCAAGGAAACGGCGACTATGTCAACAAAAGAATTGCGTGAGAATTTCTTGGTACAAGAACTCATGCAGGCAGATACACTTAAATTAGTTTACTCTCATTTTGATAGAGTAATTATTGGTGGCGCTAAGCCGGTCGGCAAGAAATTGGTATTGCCAAATGAGCCAGAATTGAAAGCTAATTTCTTTTTGGAAAGAAGAGAAATTGGAATTATCAATGTTGGTGGGAAAGGTACTGTAGAAGCTGATGGTGTAAAGTATGATGTAGAAAAGCTAGAAGCTGTTTATTTGGGTAAGGGAACTAAGGACGTAAGTTTTAGTTCTGCTGATGCAAATGAACCAGCAAGTTTCTTCTTATTGTCAACACCTGCACACCATGCATATCCAAATGCAGTTTGTACAAAAGCACAAGCAGCACCTGTTAATCTAGGAGATATTTCTACTTCTAACAAGCGTACAATCTACAAATACATTCATAATGATGGTATTCAAAGCTGTCAGTTAGTAATGGGATTGACAGTGTTGGAAGCAGGAAGTGTTTGGAATTCTGTTCCCCCACATACACATACTCGTCGTATGGAAGTTTATTTCTATTTCGATGTTGCCGAAGCACACCGTGTATTCCACATGATGGGCGAGCCTCAAGAAACTAGACACTTGATTATGGCGAATCATGAAGCAGTAATTTCTGCTCCTTGGTCTGTTCACTTCGGTAGTGGAACTTCTAACTATGGTTTTATATGGGCGATGGCAGGAGAAAACAAGGAATTTACTGATATGGATCCGACTCCAATCGCAACGCTTAAATAAAGAATGAGGTAAAAGGTGTAAGGTGTAAGGAAAATAGCAAAATATAATAGCTTAAAACCTTATTCCTTATACCTTAGGCCTTTTTTATAACTCTTTTTATACACTTTTCAATAATTAAACAAACAATGAGTAAGACAGTAGTAACATTGGGTGAAATCATGATGAGGTTGTCAACCCCAGGTTTCCAACGCTTCGAGCAAGCGAACAATTTTGATGTAACTTATGGTGGTGGTGAAGCTAACGTAGCTGCTGCTATCTGTAATTATGGTTTACAAGGTAGATTTGTAAGTAAAGTGCCAAAGGATTCTTTGGGTCAAGCTGCTATCAACCACTTACGTAGATATGGTGTTGATACAAAGTTTATGGCAAGAGGTGGAGACCGTATTGGTATCTATTTCTTAGAAACAGGTGCTTCAATGCGTGCTAGTAAAGTAATTTACGACCGTGCAGGTGCCGCTATTGCTGATGTAGATGCTTCTGAATTTGATTTTGACGCAATATTTGAAGGTGCAGATTGGTTTCATACTACCGGTATCACACCTGCTTTGAGTGATAAAGCTGCTGCATTAACTTTGGCTGCTTTGAAAGCTGCTAAAGCAAAAGGTATCACTACAAGTATTGATTTGAACTACCGTAAGAAATTATGGAGTAAAGAAAAAGCAAGACAAGTAATGACTGAGCTTTGTCAATATGTTGATGTTTGTATTGGTAACGAAGAAGATGCTGATACTTCTTTAGGTTTCAAATCTGAAGGAACTGACGTAACAAAGGGTGAATTGAATTTGGATGGTTACAAGAGTGTATTCCAACAAATGAAAGCTAAATTTGGTTTCAAATATATCGCTTCTACTTTGCGTGAAAGCTATAGTGCTTCTGATAATGGATGGAGTGCACTAGTATATGATGGAACAGAATTTTATCATACAAAAGAATACCAAGTACGTATTGTAGATAGAGTAGGTAGTGGAGATAGTTTCGCTTCAGGATTTATCTATGGTTTGGTAAGTGGTAAACCAATGGGTGAAGCTGCTGAATTTGGTGTTGCTGCTTCTGCTTTAAAACATACCATTCATGGTGACTTAAACCAAGTTACTGTAGAAGAAGTAATGGGTATTGTTAAGGGCGATGGTAGTGGACGTGTTCAACGCTAATTGAGTTATACGTTTTACGTTGTAAGTTTTACGTCCTTTGTTTTAAACGTAAAACGTAATACTTACAACGTACAACTCAAAATTTAAAACATGATAATAGATACTATTCAAAATGCACATAAATATTTTAGTGTGCATCCGTTATTTGCTAAGGCATTCGAATATATCACTTCAACCGATTTAGCAAATGCTGAAGTAGGAAAGTCAGAAATTACTGATGGCTTAAAAGCAATCATTTCTAGTAAAAGTGGAATGACTGCTGCTGAGTCAATTGCAAAGTTTGAATGTCATAACAAAAACATCGATATACAGCTTTGTATCAATGGTGTAGAAACAATTGCATGGAAACCTAGGGAAAAATGTGTTGACCAAAAAGGTGAATACAATACCGAGAAAGATGTGCTTTTTTACAATGATGCACCTGATATGTATTTTCAATTGACCAATAATCAATTTGCCATCTTCTTTCCTGAAGATGTACATGCACCGATGATTGGAGGCGAAGAAGAAATTAAAAAGCTAGTTATCAAAGTAAAAATATAATTACTACAAAGTCCATTCTTATAATAAGAATGGACTTTGTTTTTAAATAAACATTTATTTAAATCATTAATTAAAGTTAAGATGAATAAGAAACAAGAAATAATAGACATCATAGTTGCACAAGGAATGTTGCCACTATATTTTAATGCTGACGAATCAGTAAGCATCGAAATTTTAAAGACTATCTACAAGGCAGGTATCAAAGCAGTAGAATATACCAATCGTGGTGAAGCCGCTTTGAAAAATTTCAAAGCAATGGTAGCATTAAGAGATGCTGAAATGCCAGGTTTGAAATTGGGTATCGGCACTATCAAGAATTTGGCAACAGCTGAAATCTATGTTGATGCAGGTGCTGATTTCATCATCAGCCCAGGTTTTGTAAAGGAAGTAGCTGAATTCTGTAATACAATCGAAATGTTGTATGCACCGGGTTGTATGACTCCAACAGAAATTATAGAAGCTGAAAATACAGGAGTTACTTTCATTAAGTTGTTCCCAGGAAACATGTTAGGCCCTGATTTCTTGAGTGGTATCAAGGATATCTTCCCTAATTTATTGTTCATGCCAACAGGTGGTGTTGATACAACGCACGAAAACATTTCTGCTTGGTATAAAGCAGGCGTTTGTGCAGTGGGTATGGGTAGCAAATTAATTAGCAAGAAATTGATGGAGCAAAAAGATTACGCAGCAATTGCAAAATTGACTGTAGAAACTCTTGACATCATCAAGGCAGTAAAAGGCTAAATTTAATTGATAATGTATAATTGATAGTTGTACCACACGACATATATTTTAGTCTTACTGGTACAACTATTTTTTTATTTGCACTGTACATTATCAATTTTTGTTACTACTCAGGAGGGTTTAGCACTAGGAACACAATGGTATTCACAGAGAAACACAAGGATTTATGGTCTCAATAGTCGATTAATCTAGTTAAATTTGAATAGAATACTTTGTGACCCTTGTTTTTTCTTTGATTTCCTTGTGGTAAAAGCTACTGAGTAGAAACCAATTTTTTATTTATAATTATCAATAAATTACTTTATGTCAAATCAACAAACAGGAAAATATAGGTGGACGATTGTTTCCCTTTTATTGTTTTCTACGACTATCAATTACATGGATAGGAATGTAATTGGTTATTTAAAAGATTATTTCTGTACAGCACAGCCTAATGGTTTTGGGTGGTCTTCTACAGATTTCTCTTATTTAACAGCGATTTTCACAGGCTTTTATGCTGGCTTTACTTTATTCGCAGGATTTATTATCGATAAAATTGGAACCAAAAGAGGGCTTGCCGCTTCACTTATTTTATGGTCTGTTGCAGGTATTTCTAGTGCATTTATGGGTATCGGCTTATGGGCTCATAATATTGCAAGGGCTATTTTTGGTGCAGGTGAAGCAGGAAATTTCCCAGCTTCTATCAAAACTGTAGCAGAATGGTTTCCTAAAAAAGAACGTGCTTTAGCAACAGGTATATTTAACTCCGGTTCCAATATTGGTGCAATGATATGTGCCTTAATTATCCCCTTAATTCTTTCTACTTGGAATCCTTCCGAAGGTCATAGTCTTTTCCTAGGTATTTTCCACGGATGGCAAATGGCATTTATTATTACTGGCTTAATTGGATTTGTTTGGCTATTATTTTGGAGTAGATTATACGGTACACCAAAAGAATTGCTTGCTAGTGGAAAACTCAAACAAGAAGAATACGACTACATTCATAGTGGTGATGAAGTAGTAGTTGTAACTGAGGTAGTTAAAGAAAAAGTGCCTTGGTACAAAATGTTGACTTACAAACAGACATGGGCATTTGTATTAGGCAAGTTCATGACCGATGGTATATGGTGGTTCTTATTATTCTGGCTTCCTACTTATATCAAACAGCAATTTTGTGTAGGAATGGATCCTGTCACAACAAAGCATACTGTCATGATTTCTACGTTCATCGTTTATGGGGTAGCAATAGTAGGTTCTGTTTTCGGAGGTTCTATTCCTATGATATTCATGAATAAAGGTTGGGCGACTTACAAAGCCCGTATGACGGCATTGTTAATTATTGCATTCGCACCTTTATTATTATTAAGTACACAATATGCTGCTAGTATGGGAATCGTTGCTGCGATTGTCATCATCAGTATTGGTGGTGCTGCGCATCAGGCTTGGAGTGCGAATCTATTTACCACAGTTTCGGATATGTTCCCTAAGAAAGCCGTAGGTTCTGTTACAGGTATTGGTGCAGCCGCAGGTGGTTTAGGTGGTGTGCTTGTTCAATTATTGGCCGGAGGATTAGAAGATAAATATCGTATCAAAGGGGTGATGGAAGCTGCACAAGCAGGTCTTATCAAAGCTACTGATGCTATTCCTTTAGAAAAAGTAAAGATGGATAATCTGAAAAGTGTGTTGATCGATAGCAACATGTTGACAGAAGCCCGTCATTTTATTTCTTCTAATGTATCTGTTGCTTATGGTATGATGTTTACCGTATGCGCCCTAGCCTATTTGTCTGCTTGGGCAATGATGAAATTATTGGTACCAAAGCATTCTCCTATTACTGATTTATAGTAGTAAGTGGTAAGGAATAGGTATTAGGTTATACCTGTCATTTATTTCATACTATTTAGAACGCTTTATTAAAAAAGGCTATCCTAGAAGTGGGATAGCCTTTTTTATTGAATCTCTAATTAGTGCATGAGTAAATTGTGAAGTAAGTTGTTTCTCAAAATTTCCATGCTAACTCATGACTCCCTTCATGTGCCATTTGTTACTAATTCAATTCATTAATACCTTTTTATTCCGTCAATGTCAAACTCCTTTCCCTTTCTAGCTTATCATAAACATTACTAACCCATTCATTCGAAGTACTATAACATCTCTTTTTTTGTAATTAAGTAACAGTAACAAACAGTTGAATCTCCTTCTCCCATTATTACTGTATTTCTCTTTTCAATTCCTTATACATCTCATCAATCATCTTTTGAACTCTAGGGTATTGACCAGAATATTTTAGTTTTTCCAAGTAGCAATTGCAATATTTTTCCGTTGCTTTATCCAATTGTTTGTCCCATTCTTTCATATTTCTATTCTGCCTTTCTTTATTATAAAAATTAGTACAAATTTTTTCGCATTCAGGGATTCCAATTATTTGATTACTGTGTAAATATTTATTAATAATATAGAGGTATTTGTCGGTAAATAAAATAATCGCTAATTCGTTTGGTGGTGATAAAGGAATATCGTTTGTTCCTGTGCCAATGATTGCATAAACATGTATATTGGTAGTTGAAGGTAATTTATAGGATATAAATTTTGTAAAGTAGGCGTCAGAATAAAAGGCTGCATTAATAATCTTTTCTAATTGCTTGGGTGTAAGATTGTCAGTGGAGTTAATAGTGTCTTTCTTGAAATAATGATAAAATAAAATATTGGATGTATAGAAAATATTAGTAGGGTCGTTAATCGTTTTAAAATTATTCAGTCCATCAAGCATTCCAAAACCCAATTCGTCATACAGGGTTTCAAAATTTATTTTCCAACTATCATTTGATAGATGAATTGAAAGTGGAGAACCCTTAAAAATATATTTAATAGAACGTTCCAATAGCTTTAGGGAGTCTTCCTGTTGTTTATATATTTTATCATCAAAATTTTTTGCGGGATGTATTTTGAAAAAGTGAATCATTCTATCTCTTGTTTTAATATATGATTTTTCATCCCTTATCAAAATGGTTGTATCTACTATGGGTAAAGTTTTATTATTGCGAGCAGACTGATTACATTCTATGTAATTTTCTAGGCTTTGATTTTTTTCCTTAAATTCAATTTGTTGTAAACTAGAAAGGAGGCAAACAAAAGCAAAAGCTAACCCAATTTTAATTGACATATAACTATCATTTTTATTCTATAGTAAAGAAAATCTTTGATTCAATAATATAACCTATAATCTACGGTCACACCTTGCTCAATCAATCTTTCCTTTAAACTTAAGAATGTATTTTTTCGCAAATTTGGCATAGAAACTTTTTTGTAAGTCAAATCATTTGAAATAATCTTTAACATTTTTCTGTCTTGTAACATTATAATTCTTTCGACATTTGAAATCTTAAAAATATTGATTTTCCAAAAGAGAATAGTGTATTTTATTATCAAATAATTTTGCGAGACCATAATATTTTTTGCTCCATAACAAAAGAAAAAGAAAAACAATAATGAGAAAAATGTAGGAAGTAATACCACCCATTTGAATTCTAATTGCCAAAGAATAAATGCACTATAAGAAAATCCAACGATGATAAACCAGATAAATATTCCAGATCTGCATGTAAATGGATTTCCTTTAAAAGTTTCATAATCCTCATATTTCACTTCTTCTTTATCAATTTTTTCAGGTACAAATAATTCAATGTGTTCTGATTTGTCAATTAGTTTTTGCTTCAAAAAAGCTTTAACTTCAGTAATATTCGAATAATAAGAGTCAATAAAATAAATCATATCTTTTTTAGCATAAAAAGTCAATATCGTTCCATCTAGGCGACCTCTACCTAATCCAACACTTCCCCATAATTCAATATTTACTAAATCCTTCCAATAATAATTTTTGTTATTCATTAAAACCTTTTCTTCATCCAATTCTATTTTGGGTGTCATTCTTTTTGCATTATAAATAAAATAAATACCAACTAACATTAATCCAAAGCAAAGGATAAATAAAAAGAAAATGCCATCCCTATGTTTGGCAGTAAAATAAACCCACAACAAAAAAATTATCGGTCCCCAACATAATAACGTAGTTAAAATTATTGTACCTACTTTACTATCTTTCTTTCTCTTAAGTTCTATCATGATTATTTATATTCTTCTAAATTCATAACACTATGCATCAATATTTAAGACTGCTTTAAATCCAATCAATTTCAAATATAATCAACTCCCCCTAACCTATAACTCAATATTTATCAAATCAAGCAAACTCCAAGGCAATTAAAGCTGACTCCACATAATTATTAGCCCACTCTGCTTTACTCATAGCTGTATCTTGAGCATTGTTAGCCATAACTTTCACTTTGCAGACAGCTTATACACTATTTCTGTCTGATAATAGATCAGGTAAGACTGCCAATGTGCTAGTTCCTTCTGACTGAGGGTCAAGTATGTCAGCTTATGTGACAGTTCCGTCAGATTATGCGTCAAACACGTCTTCTTATACACTATTTCAGTCAGGAAAGTGAAAGTTATAGCTAACAAAGCCATTTTTTGTTAGCAATAGGGGTGAAAACAGGCTATTCACCGATTAAGCTAAATAAAGTGCAAATAATTGAGATTAACGATAGGGTTGTGCTATTATAAGACTAGCTTCGCTGCTTATCAAAAAATATTTGCCATGCAAAGAAAACAAAGCGTAGCTAGAATTTACAAAAGACTTTCACCAGCAAAAAAAGTTATCCTTTACTTAAAGATTCAAGGGAAAATGGCTGCTGTAGGAAGCCCTTTCGTGAACACTTCCTTAATCTACACTTATATTTTAGGATTAGCAGCCATCACTGCAATTACTACTGCATTAAATGCACATGCTAATGGTGGACATGGAACAGCAGATGCTGTGACAAAGGCAGTAGAAGCGGCAGAAAAATTTATTGATTATTGGGCAGATATTGTTGATATGGTTTCTGAAGGAGACCCTGTCATTATTGCTTCATCAGGATTTACTCCTACAAAAGGCGAATCAACTCCTGCATCTATTAACGGACAACCTGTTTTGGATTTCTATCCCCAAAAACAGGCGGGTTCAGTGAAGTTAAAGGTAGATGTGAGAAGCATTACTGTTGAACATCCTACAATGACCTACATTTTAGGTAGTAGTTTGGATACACTTACCCGCAGCGGCGATTTGATGTATTGTACAGATCCTAAAGTACAATTATTTATCATCAACGGAAAGAAGGAAGAATTGATAACTGGATTGCCTTCTAAAGTGGAATTGCAATGTGTTTGTGTAATTACTAATACTGCAGGTGTGAGCACTTATAGTAATGTAATAAAATTTACTGTACCTTAAAAAAGTGATGTACTATAGGAAGTTAGCCACGAATAACTTATCACTTATAACCTATAACTTTAAAAAGATTGCTAGAAATAGTGGTCTTTTTTTATACTCATAATTCATCACTTACTAGACTAAATCCCTAACACCTCCTTCAGTTTCATATATCCTGTCTTGCTTACAGGAAGTTTTTGCCCTGTACTCAATGTTGCCAACCAAGTTTCTTTCTCGTGTGCCTCTATCCGGGTTATCAATTGAACATTGACAATAAAAGAACGATGTATCCTTGCAAACTGTTGTGGTGGTAAGGTATCATTGAAATGGCTCATTGTTTTCTTCTTCAAAAAATGGCCATCCACTGTAAACAGTTTCACATAATCATCTGCAGCTTCTATATATTGAATCTGCATGACAGGAATAATTCTAATTTTTCCTCCATCCTTCAAAACTACTCTTGAAATTTGCTGTGGCGATAAGGATGCTGTTTCCAATACCAACTGAGTACTTTTTGTTTCTTGCAGCTGTGCTATCGCCTTATTCAATGCTTTTTCAAATCTTTCCTTGCTGAATGGTTTCAATAAATAATCGACTGCATTACTCTCAAAAGCTTTCAGTGCATATTCCTCAAAAGCGGTTGTGAAAATTACTTTTGGTAAAGTTTCTACTAACTCAAGCATTTCAAAACCATTAATCTTTGGCATCTGAATATCCAAAAAAATGAGTTGTGGTTGATGCTGCTGAATGGCTTTTAATCCTTCAAAACCATCGGAACATTCTGCTACAATCTCAATAATAGAATGCTCCTTTAAGTACTCTTTTACAATGGTTCTTGCCAAAAATTCATCATCAATTATTACACATTTCATGTCAATGGTTATTTATTTGAGGTATAAATATTTGAGTGGTAAATAGTCCTTCCTCATGCCTCGTTTGTAGCAAATTATTTCTGCCAAACAATAAATATAATCTTCTTCTAATCGATTGTAATCCAAAGCCTGTTCCTTGCAAAGGCGTTGTTCCATTCATATTCGTGTCAGCATCAAAGGGATTCGTTATAGTTAATTGAAGTAGATTATCTTTTTTAATTGCCTCTATGGTAATAGTAACTTCCCCGATTGTATCATAAAGACCAAACTTAATTGCATTTTCTACCACCGGTTGAAGTAAAAGAGCAGGTATTTGCCATTCTCCCACTTCATCCTCGACAGTTATTTCTGTTCGAAGTCGGTCTCCAAATCTAACCTTTTCTATCTCTAAATATAATTCCAAATGCTCAATTTCCTTCTGAAGTGTATTCCAATGATTTCCCTCTTGACGAAGGGTTCCCCTTAGAAAGTCGGATAACTGTTGAATCATATACCTCGCCTTTTCAGGATGACTGATTGTCAAAGCACTAATTGAATTAAGACTATTGAAAAGGAAATGAGGTTGTAGCTGTTGCCTTAGTTTGGAAAGTTCTGCTTCTGTCGCCAATTTCTCAACTTCTTGATTGTGTTCCTCTATCCGCATTTGTTCTTTTTGAGAATACCATAACAGACTAATCGTTGACATGAAACAGATGACTAAAAATTCAAATCCATAACGAACAGTAGAAGACTTTTGTAGAAACGAAGTATAGTTTAAATCCTTCTTGAAGATTATCCAAAGAAGGATTCTTAATCCAATCAAACAAAAACAGGCCAAAACCAAACTAACAACAATGATATACCGATACTTTTCTTCACCCGGCAAGTAATAGCGCATATTATTGAATACCACAAAACAAGCAAGGCATAATAAACCATTACTGACTGCACTATCTGTTAAGGCAATAATCAATGAAAAGCCTAAGTTTGAAATAATATTTACCTGAATGAACAACAGAAGTAGCCACCAAATAATAAAAGTCAATAAATATTTATTTTCAAACCTCTTTCTTGTAATCACATTATAAGTTGTATGTAATAGGTTATAAGTTTTACGTCCGAAAACGTTTTGAGGTGCAATATAACTTGCTCAAATTATTTTGAACAAAATCTTTAAGAAAATTCTACTGACTATTACTTATGTCTATTTCTTCGTAACGTTAGGAATCATTGATTTGTCGAGAAATATAATTTTCCCTTTTGATTCACCTGTCTTGACCATTTCATCAGCACCTGCTGAAGGACCACCAATTCTTAACACAGCATCACAATGATCGATTAGTTTTACTGCAACAGGATGAAAAATTTCATTAAATACTGCATCTCCTATTTCTTTCGAACCTGCTGCTTCAATTAATGGGAGCGCAAACCACTCGCCTAATACAGGCATGTGTCCAATATTATACAATTCCAAGGCAGTGTCTGTCATTGCCTTCACATTTGCTGCTATCAGTTCGGGATTATCATTAGTTCCTGAACGATAAGGGCCTGCTACGAGTATTAATAAAGGTTTATCTGTTTGTGTCATAATATGTTGTGTAATTTAATATATTGAAGTAGCATGATTGTTTTACCATCTTTTATTTCTCCGCTCTCTACCATCTGTAACGATTTCTCAAAATCCATTTCTAATACTTCTATATTTTCCTCTTCCTGTTCCACACCCCCTCCTTCTGTTATTTTCATCTCCTTTGAGTATTCTGCGATGAAGAAATACAATATTTCTGTTACAGATCCAGGCGACATATAGGCTTCAAATATCTTTCGAACCTCTGTTATTTTATATCCCGTTTCTTCCTCAGTTTCTCTTTTAATACATTCTTCGGCATTGTCTTTATCCAATAAACCCGCACAGGCTTCTATCAGCATCCCTGTTTCATTCCCATTTACATAAGTTGGTAAACGAAACTGACTTGTGAGTATTACAGTAGATTGTTCTTTATTATACAGCAATATGGTTGCTCCATTTCCCCTATCGTAGGCCTCTCTACTTTGAGTTATTTTTGAACCATCCTTCTTTGAAAATTCATAAGTAATCTTTCTTAACACATACCAATTATCAGACAGTATCTTTGATTCCAAAATTTTTATATCTTCTATCATTGTTAAGCATTCGTTTTAAAGTAAAAATTAAACCCAAATATATCCTGCCTAACTTAATTGGTTGAATGGTATTTAATTAAAGCGTATTATTTTCCACTTTAAACCTGTATAATCATCTTTTAAGTTCAAACCTTCTTTAGCTTTTCACTGTATTCTAAATGTCAGATATAGCTTACTTACTTACTTACTTACTTACTTTACTTACTTCAATCTTCTTCAAAATATAGTTTAGTGCGTTTTCTGAGTTAATTTTTATATCTGGAATTACTCCGTGAAAATCTTGATCTGTTGCGCCAACTGAATTGAATTTCTTTTGTGAAATAGTAATTAAAAGATTTGTATTAGGCAACGTAGTTGTGATTATATCTCCATAAGAAACAATCCAACCTCCTGTTTCTTCCCCAATTATTGTCCCCATTTTATAATGCTTAAAACATTGAGCAAAATCTGATGCGGAAGAAAAAGTATTTAAACTTGTTAAAAGATAAATGTTTCCCTTAAAAGGTTTTTTATTTGGTTGTATTAAGCTGTCACTTTCAAAAACATCAATCTTTCCATCCTCCTGTTCATTCATATAGTGATAAGTTTCACAATTACTACTATCCTCTTCGCACATCTTCTTAAAGAAGTTTTTTTGCAAACGACTGTATTTTACAATTGTCTTACCAAATTGAGTGAAATTATTTTTTGAAATGTACTTGAATAATAAGTCTCCTAAGGAGGAATTGCCTCCACCATTTTCAGTTATATCAATTACTAGATTTTCAATTTGTTCATTTTTTATTGTTTCAAAAGATTTGTAAAGAAAGTTATTAAAAGCAGCCGGATCATTAAAAGAACGAAAATCAATGATTGCTGTTTTTATTTTTTTCTTTAAAATAAAACGATAATCAGGAACGATTTCTTTTGTATTTGCTGATGACTTCTGTTTTAATTGTGCTGCCTTTCGTAAATTTGAAAACGTAATTGATGGAATTATTTTGCTGTATAATTCATTATTGAATTTGAATTTAACTACAAAAGTGTCGCCAAAATCAAAGTACGTGAATAGTAAAGACCCTAAAAAATTATTACCCGCAATTTTTAATCTATACAATTTGGATTCACCACTTGTGCTTGCAACTATTTTTTCAATAATTTCTTTTGAAGAAATATTATTTATACTTACAATTTCAGACCCCTTTGGAATTGGAGAAGGTGTATTATATATATAATCAGTAATGGTGATATTAGGATTGTTGTAAGATAATGTAGCTATAAAAGGAAATAATGGGCTTTCATCCGTCATAAATCTATTACCTGCAAATTTTATTGATGTATGACCATCTGAAATAGATGCGACTAAAGGAGCAATTAAATTGTAATATTCTCTTAACGTAAGAGGTTTAAATATCCGACTTTTTATATCCTCTATCTTATCTTCAAAATTATTTTTTGATATTACTGAAAATGGATTAGGGTGGGTTTGTATTATATAACTCTTTAGTGAATCTATATCTTGATAAAGTTCCATTTGAGTATATTTTCTTTCTGTATTCTTTGTTTGAGAATATGCTTTTGACAAAATTAAAATGGCAAATGCAAGAGATAAAGCAACTATTTGTTTCATTGTTATTTTGAAATATTAAATTTAATTATTGACAATTAATTTCAATTACAGGATTTGTGATTAATAACTTTTTATCTGCACACCTGCAAATACAGAACTACCCTTTAGTACAATTACCTTATCGGGGTCGGTCGTATTAAGAAATCTTCTTTTATCATTTACACCTTGAAAGGCGCCATCTATTTCGTTACGAACCGTCCAATTAGTGGGTAATACAAGTTGCAAACCGCCAAAAACCTGTTCTAATTTAATGACTGCCGTTCCTTGAATATCTGCTTGCATTAAGTTAAGTTCAACACCTCCAAATACGCAAGTTATTTCTCCTCCTTTAAAATTTTTAGACAGTATATTCCTTTTAACACCACTAAAGACCGAGTTGACAAATAAAGTATCATCACCCTCTACTACTGTATTTGAATTTCCTGTATTAAAGGGAAAGTCGTCTTGAAATTTATTTTCCCAACTCCTATTCTTCAATTTTCTTTTGTAAGAAAAGCCTCTACTTTTAGGAAATAGAACAAAAATGACACCTACCAAAATAATCATAACAGGTAAGAGATATTGATGCAAATTGGCATCTAAGATCTTCTCATCCAATAGAAAATATGTACCGATACCCATCATGATTAGCCATCCTCCATTTTGAAATCGATGATGAACTCCACTATAAAATCCTATGGCAATCAATAAAACCTGCCAAGAAAAAACCCAATAGGGAATCGGTGCACCTAGCTTGCTTGCTAATAATAAGCCTCCACCTACAATGAATAAAGCTCCTAACCAAAATCTGTTGTTTGAACGTTCGTAATTATTTTCCATTATTTTTTGTTTTATGGGTCAAAGATAGAGGCAGTGTTTTCGATGAAACAAGTGGCTTTAGGCAAGTAAAGTAGAAAGGGCGGTAAAAGCAGGAAAAGCGTAGGCGAAAAAGAAATACGCCCATTTTATAATGAGTTACTTTATAAAATATTAAATCATTACATTTTTTTATGAAGTCTCTAAAAGTGAAGTGCCCCCATAAAGCAATCGAATTACTTCAGCCAAATTAATGGATTTCTCACCGGAAGGTTACGTACAACCTCTTCTACAAAGGGGAAATGATTTAAGTGTTGCCACAATACGAATAACTCGCTTTTCTGAAATGCATTATATCCAAAGAGTAAAAAGGGATGTGCTACAGGCCATTCTTCCCAATACATAACATCGGGTTTAAGTTTCCAAAGTGATTTGTTAGCTACAAAGGGAGCCATAAATTCAACAGCCTTTTTCATATTTCGTCCATCAGCTAACGTGAACTCCCAAAGATTATCCTGTTTGGAAGATAATTCCTGACAAATAGTTGTCATCGCATCCAAATTGAACAATGAATATCCATAAGGTTTAGTACGTTTTATTTCTAAAGGGAAACTGCCATCATTGCCTAATTGATTGGGTAAAAGAACAGTTTTGAATCTATTTTTACAATAATTAATTAAAGTAGTGTTGTTTGTAAATTTTGCAAAAACAGAAACTTGCATAACCCAACAAGTCCCATGATTATTTTTTGCATCCCTTTCTTCAATGCCAAATGGATGTGTCGTTATCCAATCAAGGTAACTAGTAAACCATTGTTTAGTTTTTATCAATAATTGAGGATTCATCATTTTAGACTTTTCCATTATTTCTACTCCTTTCACAACTTCGATCATTTGAATCATATCAATGATTCCGATCCCTCTTCCTGTAACTCGTCCTTTTATTGCTTGAGAGTAAAGTAAAGATGGATTCATTAAGGTAGCCGTGTCTACAAACCAAGCAATCAAATGCCTTTGAGCATGCTTTACATATATTTCATTATTAGTCAATAAATAAGCCGAAGACAGCACCCCCATTATTTTACTAAATCTAATGATTGCATTTCTGTGCTCAATAAAATTATTGGGATTAGTCAATCCATCTTTTTGAATGTAAGGAGAGTCGGTACTAATAGGATTTGGCCACCAATAATCTGCTTCAGAATAAAAGTCGTGCTTGCCTCCTGCAGAGTTTTTTGAATGAAAAGCAGTTATAGTAATAGGTTTTTCATTTAAAGCTTCTTTAGCATTTTTCAGAATACTATCTTTTAATAGTGCCGTACATTTCAAAAGAAGAGAATCACTTGCTAAGCAAGTGAGCGATTTAATAAGTATTAAATAAATGAGGAGAAATGATTTTTTCTTCATGTTGATTTTGACAAAGTGGTGATAAGATAATCTTTCAATAAATTTTATGTTTTAAACCTAAGTACATGACAAAAGTTTAGAAATGAAATTGATTTGCAATATTTGATTGTCTCGGGAATTGAGTAAAGCATCCTTTATTACTCTAATTCCATATTTGAAAATGCTATAAGCTCTTCTTCCATGCTTTTTAATTGGAATGGGCTT
>CANCPA010000050.1 GCA_947379895.1 Chitinophagaceae bacterium
AGATGTACAGAACCAATAGTGGCTGTAAAACAAGTTTATGAGGCACTGAAATACAAACAAAAACCCTACTGCCAGAAAAAATTTGTAGTCCCCCTAAACAAAATCAAAAATCATCAAAACGTTGATAATAAAGGATTCCATTCCGGATAGCTGCAATGTGGGATAAAAGTTTTTCACTAAAAAAGGTTCTTAGAGATACGAACCTCGGCTGTCTGCCTAGTGGTGTATCCTCACAAAAAACTTTTATAAAAACCTCTCGAATTGCGTTAGCTAAATACACTCTTCACAATAGGATTAGCTCTTTATCAATGACGAAAAGCTACTTTTTGGAGGTTTCACCGTACTCTCATGATATCTTACAGTATATTCATGATATATCATGAGATACTCCTGATACCTCACGGTACTCTCATAAGACATCATGAGATACCCATAAGACTTTAGGATATATAAGTAATGTATTCGGATATACCAATAAGGCATCATGAGATACCCATAAGACTTTAGGAGATACTCATAAGATTTCGGGAGACACTATAATTTTGGCATTAATCTACCATTTACAGATAACATTCCAACAAATAAAGTCCGCATCAGATTGATGCGCCCTTAAAGCGAAGCCAATTTGCCACTTCTTGTCTATTAAATATCTTAGACTGTGCTGATGAAATAGATTGGTATAAAAGTTGGGATGCGGCGTAACATATAAACCTATTACTTGACTAAAAATAAATCTTCCCATCAAAAACTCATGTCCTCCATAGATGCCTGCAAGCACTGAGGAATGCTTGTTTTTCCAGACAGGAGCGTCAGGATTTTGTGGGTCATCTTTAAATTCATTATGAAATACTTGCAAACCAGTTACAATACCATGAATACGCCCAATTTGCTTTGCAGCTTCCACAAAACCTCCCGCAGCAAACATCCGCTGATAGCCCATTGAAGTGCCCGCATAATCTTGTTTAAATACATATAGTGCCCCCGTGCGATACTCCCAAGAACGAGACTTCCAAAATTTATCATGAACACGACGAAGTCTTGGCAAATCGTTGCCATCAGGCTTGTAAACCAATGCCAAAGAAGCGGTTGTCCAATTTAAACCACGATTAGGTCGCTTGATATTGCCATTAGATATATGATCAAAAGTGCCACTTACATCTAAAGAGAAATGCTTTGATACTTTAAAACCAAACCCCGCCCCTACTTGTAAATAAGGATTATATCGTAGACTGAAATTTTGATTCAGCGTATCAATAGGAGAATTTGGGTTGAAGGGATTATCGGAATAGCACAATCCGAAGGCACCTCTATAAAAGAAATTAATACGATTGTTTAGGCGATATACAGGTTGAATAAAATATGAAATCGTACCTGTATTGCCAAGTATTGGCGTGCCATAATGAAAATATTCAAACTGAAAACCAACCCGTGGAAATGCACTACACAAATGATAAGTTGCAGAATCTGTGGCTTGTTTACTTATCTCGAAGCCAAATCCAAATGGCTTAGCACCTGCAATTGGTTTCACTGAAGGCGAATGAACAATCACACTTCCATAATCACTTCTAAGGGCATATACCCATGAAGAAGGCGCACTTTTTTTGTATTCATCTGTCAATTGCGCATTACTTTGCATGTAAAAGAACAAGAACAAAAAAGCAAGCGTAATTAATTTATTCATTTCTAATCTAGTAGTATTTTATTTAAATGCTGAAATTCTTATCATCAGCTAGCTATAACCAATCGAATACATCCCTCAACACAATTAATTCATATTTCATAGTTCATACCTGATTCTTCATAACTCCTTGTTCATAACTGAACATTATCCGATGTCTTCCGGGTCACTCTTAGAGTTTGGAGTAAACGTAAAGTACTTCTGTGCTACATAACTAAAGGCAACTACAAATACAGTAGTTACAAGCTTCGAGGGCGTAGGATACCATCCGAAAGCGTCTACAAACAATTTAAGAAACCCATAATTTAATATCAAACAAAAAAGTACTACTGAAAAGTATTTAGTCAATTGAGTCGTTTTTCTAACAGAAGTCTCTTGAAAAACAACATAACGACTTAAATAAAAGCCAATAGGAAAAGTAACTAAAAAGCCAACTAAGAAAGCGGCAATGTGTGGACTGATGATTAAATGAGGAAATACGGACGGAAAACATACCGGTTCCCGCTTGAAAATATAATTGTAGGAGACAAAGAACAGCGAAATATCTAATGAGGTATTAAATCCACCACAAGCTGCATACCTAAATGTTTGCAAGGGCATCAACTTTTTAAAGAAAGGATACAATAAATCTATTAGCGATAAAAGAAAGCTTCTTGTAGTGTTGTGTAATTTTTGCATAAATAGCGGCGAAGTTAAGGACTAAAAACAGTTAGTTTTGCATCCCACAAATATTAACGGGATAATAAGAAATAGAATGAGCGAGAATATTAACAAGAATAGCAGCATTACAGAACAACTGAAACAGGCTACAGTACAAGCAATCTTTAATTTATATGGGATAGAATTAACAACGAATACGATCCTTGTCAATGCCACAAAACCTGAGTTTGAAGGCGATTATACGGTTGTATTATTTGCTTTTGTAAAACAACTAAAGAAGTCACCCGAAGTATTAGGCGCAGAACTTGGTCAGTATTTAGTGGAAAACAACGCTACTTTATTCGCTGCCTTTAATGTTATTAAGGGATTTCTGAACCTAAGTGTGACAGATAATTATTGGACTAACTTTTTAACTAACAACTTTCAAAATAATAGCTACGGCATTTTTCCAAAGAATGGTGAGAAGGTAATGGTAGAATATTCGTCTCCAAATACCAATAAACCCTTGCATTTAGGTCACTTACGTAATAATTTTTTAGGATGGAGTATCGCCGAAATATTGAAGGCAAAGGGTTATGATGTAGTAAAGACTTGTATAGTAAATGATCGGGGTATTCATATTTGCAAGAGCATGATTGCCTGGCAATTATTTGGGAATGGAGCAACGCCGCAGACTACAAATACAAAGGGCGATCATTTTGTGGGCGACTATTATGTTCTCTATAATGATGAATATAAAAAGCAAGTTGCAGAGTTGATTGAACAAGGCATAACGAAAGAAGAGGCAGAGAAAAAAGCGCCTATCCTATTGTCTGCACAACAGATGTTGCAAGATTGGGAGGCAGGTAAACCTGAAGTAATTGAACTTTGGAAGGCAATGAATGGTTGGGTATATGAAGGATTCAATACTACCTATCAGGCAATTGGTAGTGACTTTGACCGTACCTATTATGAGAGTCAAACGTATCTTTTAGGAAAGGATTTAGTTGAGAAAGGATTGGAGAAGGGGGTCTTTTACCAAAAAGAAGACAGCAGTGTGTGGATTGACCTGACTGCAGATGGTTTAGATGAAAAGATTGTACGTAGGAAAGATGGCACTTCAGTTTACATAACTCAGGACATTGGGTTGGCAGTAGATAAATACGAAGAATACCATAGCAACAAGAGTATTTATGTGGTAGGTGATGAACAGAATTATCACTTTAAAGTATTGAAACTGATCTGTCAGAAGCTTCAACTACCCTCTGCCGATGGCATCTTTCATTTAAGTTATGGAATGGTAGAATTGCCAACAGGTAAAATGAAGAGTAGGGAGGGTACAGTAGTAGATGCCGATGATTTAGTGTCAGAAATGATTGCTATCTCGCAACAAAAAACAGAGGAATTGGGCAAGGTGAAAGACTTTACTAGCGAGGAGTTGACGTCATTGTACAATACGATTGGTTTAGGCGCCTTGAAGTTCTTTCTGTTGCGGGTAGATCCTAAGAAAAAGATGGTATTCAATCCTGAAGAGAGTATTGAATTTCAGGGATTCACGGGGCCGTTCATACAGTTTATACATGCACGTATTAAGAGTATATTAAGGAAGGCAAATGAAGATGACTTGAATAAAGTTATGGCGTTCAATAGTCAGTTGTTGCCTTTAGAGAAGGCAATCATTGTGGAATTGGAACAATTTCCGAGTATCATCAGCGATGCAGCTGCTGAATACGACCCTTCGAAGATTGCTATTTACAGTTATAATCTTGCTAAAACATTCAGCTCCTTCTATTCCGACTTGTCGATAGCTAACGCAGAATCTGAGGAAAAGAAAGTATTGCGTTTGCAAATGGCAAAGTTGACAGCACAGGTGCTAAAAACAGGGATGAGACTGTTAGGGGCAGGGGTACCTGAGAGAATGTAAATAAGTGAGGAGCCTGCAACGTAAAAAGTGAATAGTGAGTAGTAAATAGTGAGAGATTAATTATGAGTATTCTATCTTTTTAAAAGACAGAATACTCATAATGCATCTCTCATTGTTCTTTAGTGGTGAGCGTAGTCCTTATCGAAGTTTCCTTTTATGCGCTCGATAGGAGGATTAAAGTAGCCGTATTTAACATTCGGGAACTCTTCCTTAATTAAATCTTGTAATTGCTTTACACCAAGCAACTCCCCTACTTCGGGTATATTGATTTGCTCAAGATACCAATCAGGATCAATATTAAAATTGCGCCACTGAATCATGCTTAGGTCAGTATCCTTAATTAGTTTACGTAAAGCCTCATATTCTTCTACAGTATCAGTCATGCCGGGAAAAACAAAATAATTGATGCTAGCCCAACCGCCATAACTTCTTACGACTTTCAGACTCTCGATAATATCTTCGAATTGATAATTGTTTGGACGATAATAAGGCGTGTAAATATGTTTCAATGCAGAGTTAGTACTCACCCTGATACTATTTAACCCAACTTCGCACAGTGCCTTTACAGCATCGGGTTTCGAACCATTTGTATTGATATTGATACTACCATTCGGAGTATGCTTTCTTATTTGTATGATTGCCTCCCGGATAGTCTCCCACATCAATAAGGGTTCCCCCTCGCAACCTTGTCCAAAACTTATGATCGGATAAGGTGCATTTATTAAATGAGGCACAGTAAACTCTACGATTTCTTCGGCTGTAGGCTTAAAAGTAAGTCTATCTTGAGTGGCCACAATTGTTTCTTCCTCAGGCTGAAAGGAAATACAACCAATACAATTTGCATTACAAGCAGGCGAAGTTGGAACGGGGCATTCCCATCTTCCCATAGACAAATTCCTTGCGGCAGGACAAGTATATGTCTGACAACAGTTATCCATTAAATGCTTCACCAAACGATTATGAGGGTAAGCAGATAAAAGATGCTTAGTTCCCTCTTTGATTTCCTTTTCATCATATCCCTCTGCTTCCTGCCGTATATCAGGTTCTACTCGAACTGCTGTAACATAAAACTTCTCATCTTGCCATCCTGCGGCAGTGTAACAGAATAGAGGTAATGTAGGTGCATCAGGCAAAGTCTCATACGCTGCGATGAAAAGCCCTGTATGTGCAGGAGGTATAAAGGCAGCCACAGCCCATCCTTTTTCGCACAAACGCATATCGCCCGTTTCAACATCAATACCAATTCCTCTCCTTCCCGGCAGCTCGTACAAATTGCCACCTACAGGCAATTCAATCCAATCCTCAGCCTCCACAGGATAGGCATCCCATCCTGCACGACCAACTGCATACAAGGAAGTATCTTCGAAAATATTTCCGCAACCATCTGAATATAATAAATAAGGCATGTATTTAGTTGTTAGTTATTAGTTATTAGTTGTAAGTGATGAGTCTAAAATTACATGGTAGTTATTAATAACATCGTTTCTAACAACTAACCACTTAACACTAACAACTATAAAAGTTGTTCTTTACAGAAGGCATTAAACTCGTTTTCTATTTCTTTAGAAACAGGTTCATCAACTGCTTTTTGAATGAGTGTATTATCTTTTAAATCAATTGTTATAAGTCCGTCTTTTAGCACCACATTGCTGATGACACTCCATCCATATCTTTTTTTAGGAAAACTATTGAAAACAATTTCTTCAGCATCAAAGGCTATTTCAGCAGGTACTTTTACAGGCTTTTCAAGGAAACATGCTACAAGATAAATCATGGCAATAAATTGACCTGATGGAACTACAAACCATCCCCATGCCGCAAACATCAGAGCAAAACGGAAATAGGGAATGATGCCTCTTTTCTTTTGATTGTTACAAAATATCCACCAACCAATAATTAGTGCAGAAATCGTTAATAATAACCATGCTGAACTGACTTCTAATTTAGTATTGCGAAGCATAATTGTGGCATAGGCATCAAATACAAAGGCTGCTAAAGCTAATAACAGCATCAATGAACTTACATTGTCTATCAACTCGAATGACTTCTTTTTTAGAACAATAATATAATCGTATGTTTTAACCATAATCTTAATTAAGTCGGCAAATGTAAGTATCTAGAGTACAGGTTGCTTTTCAATATTGGAATAAGTGGTAAGTATTAGGTATTAGGTATTAAGTTGTAGGTTTTACTTTTGAACTAAGCTGGGAGGGAAAGAAGAGAATAAGAGGTAGCAATTGTAACAAAGCAAGTAGTCCCTTATTTTTGCGAAATGAATGAGAAACAAGAGATGTTTTATAACCGCCTTATGAAGGTTTATAAGCATAAAAGTAAACAGGCTACAAGGCAAAACATTACTTGCTATCGAGTTTATGATCACGATTTACCTGAGTTTCCCTTTTGCATAGAATTGTATCAGGATAAAGTTTATCTAGCTGAATACCTTCGAAGACATGGAATGACAGATGAACAACATGAAGATTGGTTAGAAGAATGTGTTGCCATAATTTGCCAAATATTACCTGTTAATGACGAACATGTATTTATAAAACAACGGAAGAGAAAGGCTAACCGGTTAGATCAATATGCAAAAACTGATACAAAAGCAGAATACATTCCCGTACAAGAACAAGGGTTACAATTCCTTGTCAATCTTACTGATTATTTAGATACAGGATTATTTCTCGATCATAGAATCACTAGGCAAATGGTAAGGAATGAATCGGAAGGCAAAAGTGTTTTAAACCTATTTGCTTACACAGGTTCTTTTACAGTTTATGCCGCAGCAGGAAATGCAAACACTGTTACAACAGTCGATTTATCTAAAACTTATCTCTCGTGGGCGGAACAAAATCTTGAATTAAACAATCTCAAAGACGAGACAAAGCATTTCTTTATTCATGCTGATGTGAAGCAATATCTGAAGACTCTTGCACCAGAAAGTTTTGATTTAACCATCATTGACCCTCCTACTTTTAGTAATAGTAAACGGATGAAAGACTTTTTGGATATTCAACGTGACCATGCTGAATTACTTAATGACGTTTTAGCTGCTACAACCGAAGGAGGAACTATTTATTTCAGTACTAACTTTACACGCTTTGAATTGGACACTACTTCAATAAAAGCTACTTCAATAAAAGACATAACAAAAGCTACCACTCCCTTTGACTTTGAAGGGAAATTAAAGCGGTGGTGTTATAAAATTATAAAATAACTTAGATTAGAGCATGTTTAAAATCTTATAGGTTTCACTACAACAAAATGGCTTCACTAAAACAAATTAGTTATTGAATCTATTAAACGTAAAATTTAAAGGCAATGATTGTCATAAGTAATAGATTAATTAGGCTCTTTGAAGTTTTCTTAGGCGGAGGGATTAAGGCTATTGCCTTTTTCCCCTTTATAATTATCCCAACCACAACAAAGATTAATGCAGTTTTAATCAATCATGAAAGAATACACTTGCGACAACAATTTGAGTTATTATTATTGCCCTTTTATATTTGGTACCTGATTGCACTCAAACGAAAAGGCTACATCTCTATTTCCTTTGAGAGGGAAGCATTTAAAAATGAGAAGAACTTAAAATACTTAAAAACAAGAAGACCATTCGCCTTTTTAAACTATTTATGAAATGTGTTAACGCTAATTTTCTGCTTTCACTAAGCCCTGAATCCCCTTACCCGTTATTATCCCTAATATAGGTCCGGCAGCAATAAAAAGTAGGATATTAATAACTACAATCGTGTTCCTAGTAATAGAATGCATGTGTATGGTATATCCTGTAAACATACATAAACTAGATGCAACTAACCATCCTGCCAAACTGTAACCAATCCAACTTTTGGCAGTAGAATTTAATGACGATAATAAAAATCTGTATTGTAAATAACTACTCAACAAAGCACCACTTGCAACGATTACAGGCATTGAAGATTCAACAGGTAGATACATGTATTTTGAGGCAACATCGAAAATAACAAATGGAGTAGTCAACCCAATTATCAGAAATATTACCCACATAAAAGAGATCGCAAACTGCTTTTTTAGTAACAACCATTGAATTGTTCCAACGCCAAATCCCATAGCTACCCCAATTAAAGATTGACAATCTAAATGTATCGATTCGAGCAAGCCTGCCAAAAGCAATACTAATAGTACCCCAAAAAACCAACCGATTCCTGTGTAAAGAATCCATTTTGATTGAGTAAAAGAAGAATTTGACATGAATTATAATTTAGTAATATTGATATAAGTTGAAACAAATGATGTAAAAGTAAAATTAACAAAATGCGCAACATGAAGCTTATTTTCTTTAACAAGAAAAGAAAAGACAATAAGTAAATCGTTATATTATCTACTACTTTTATGAAAAATACCGTTGCTGCTCACACCTTTAATATTTTATTACGTTTTCTTACAAATGAATAATTTATGTTTGTGGGTTATTGACTCAAGTTATAATGATTAAATGCACACGCTTTATTGTACTCTCACTTACTTTCTTGTTATCACAAGCAACAATAAGCTATGCACAACCCGCCTCTAGTATTGATTTGACAGGACAAAAACCTGCTAGATATTCAGAAAGAAGGTTATTGTCGGAACAATCAGGTGAAACAGGATACTCGGGGGTAAGGGGTTTCTTTCAAAACATGTTCACGCATTACAATTATTATTTTAATGCCAACAATAAAGTAAATGAAATTATCGACCGTGCAAAGGAATTAAATAAAGACGATTACACACAATTACTTACTTTCTACAACTATAGCCTTGACAATACTTCCAAAGAAAAAGTACAAATTGATTCAATCATGTACAAGGTTACGGCAGCTGTTTTGCTTCATGACCTTCGTAGCAATTGGGTGGACAACATGTATATGTTGATGGGAAAGGCGTTTCTGCTAAAAAAAGATTTTGACTCAGCAGCACTTGTATTTCAATACATAAATTATGCATGGGGGCCAAAAGATGTGGGATACGATTTACCTATCGGTAGTAATATCAGTAACGATAAAGGAATATTTACTATTTCATCTGAAGAAAAAAAGCATTTAATTGGAAGGGCATTCACACCTCCACTCAGTAGAAACGAAAGTTTTTTGTGGCGAGTGAGAACATTTTTGGAACAAGGCAAAACATCACAAGCGGATGGGCTATTGGCCATTTTACGAGTTGATCCAAATTTCCCAAAACGCTTAAAGGCTCCCCTACACGAAATGATTGCATATTCTTATTATAAGCAACAACTCTACGATAGTTCAGCTTGGCACTTACAAAGGGCATTAAATCAAGCTGATGGATCATTTGAACATGCAAGATGGGAATACTTGATTGGTCAGATGTTGGCTTATGGAAAAAACAGTGATTCCTTAGCCGCTTCATTTTTCGCTAAGAGTATTAAACATACGACCGACCCGCTGATGGAGGTATTTGCGAGATTGAATATTGTAAACTTAAACTCAAATAAAAAAGGGTATTCTATCAAGGATAATATCAATGAATTATATCGGTTAGGCAGAAAAGATCGGTTCGAAAATTACAGAGATGTTATTTATTATGTAGCAGCTGTGCTTGAAAAACAGGACAAAAACAATAAGGGGGCAGTAAAGGCATTGAATAAAAGCTTGAAGAATTCCAATACAGACAATCCATTTCAACTACAAAAGAGTTTTCTATTGTTGGCAGACACCTATTTTGATATGAAAGAATTTAGGCTATCATATTACAATTATGATAGTATTAAAAGTTTAGAAGGGTTTACCGAGGTAGAGAAGGCAAGGATTGAAGACAGAAAGGGAGCTTTGAAAATAATTGCTTCTAATATTTCAACCGTCGAAGAACAAGATAGTTTGCAACGGGTTGCTTCGATGGAAGATAAACCAAGGAAAGCGTTGATAAAGAAACTACTAAAACAATTGCTTAAAGAAAAGGGAATTAAAGAATCGGCGGCACTTGACTTTGGAGATGAGAATGCGTTGCCAAATGCGAATTCATCCACAACACTATTCAGTAATAATTCTGGGGCTTTTTATTTTAATATTCCAGAATTAGTACAAAGTGGTCAAAAAGAGTTCAAACTAAGATGGGGCAATCGGGCTAATATTGATAATTGGCAACGTCAGGATGCTGTAACAAAACCTCAACAAAGTCCTGATGCGAATCCCGGAGACATGAACATGGCGATTGGTAGTGATATTGACCTCCCTCCTGTTACAAAAAAGGAAGTTGAAGAGCCTAAAAAAGAGAAAGACCTTACTTACGAAGGCATGATGGCTGATTTACCTTTAAGACCTGAACAAAAAATCAAATCAGATTCAAGTATTGCTAAAGCACTATTTATAAATGGACTAACTTTTCAGAATAATCTCAGGGATTACCCGATGGCAATTTATAATTATGAAGAATTATTAAGACGTTTTTCGAAGCACCCTAATATTGAACAAGCTGCCTATAATCTTAGCTATTGTTATTGGAAGCTTGAAAAGAACGACAAGTCTGATTCAATTGCGGTGGCACTAAAAAAGAACTTTCCTGATGGACAGTATACTGCAAAACTTGCAAAAGGATTTGAACGTGATTTGACTCCTGATGACACTATTACAACCTATCAACATGTTTATAATATGTTTTTGTCGGGAGATTTCGAGAATGCTCAAATCGAAAAAGCTGCAGCCGATAAGAAATATGGGCAAACCAATTGGACACCACAACTCATGTTTATTGAGGCGGTATATTATATCTCAAGACGCATTGATCATCGGGCAATCAGCAAGTTAGAAGAATTAGTGCGTATGTATCCGAGTTCTTCTCTCGTTGCAAGGTCGAACAGGATGATTGATGTATTATTAAAGAGGCAATTAATTGAAGATCACCTTACCTATTACACAGAACCATTGCATACAGATACGGAGGATACATTGTTAATAAAGAAGCCCAAAAACCTGAAAGAAGCATTACAAGATATTGTGAATGGAATTAAATCTGATTCTTTAGAAAAACCAAAAGTACAGACAGACTTCATTTATGACCCTACCGAAAGACATTTTGCTGTGATGCAATTAGAAAATGTAGACAAGGTATTTATTAATGAAGTAGGCAATTCGTTTAATCTATTTAACAGGCAAAATTATAGTAGCGATCAGATAGAATCAGCGTCTGAGAAAGTGGATGATCAATATACTTTGGTTTATTTTGGAGCATTTCCTGATGCTGATGCGGCAGTGGCATATTCTGACAAGGTTAAGCCCTATGTAGCTAAGACTATAGTACCATGGTTGCCTTCTAATAAGTATAAATTCAATATCATTAGTATCTCTAATTTACAATTGCTAATAAAAAACAAACAGGTAGCAAAGTATAACGAGTTTATTAATAGAATTTTCCCTTCTAAATTTTAAAGAGATTAGTTTTGGCAAAGAAAAATTCATCTGTCAATAAAAGAAAAAGTAATATTTGGGATATGAGTAATACAGTTAAAATATTTTGGAGAGTGTTTTTTGGATTTGTTGGTTTAATAATCTTGATTATCATACTGGCAAACTTTGGATTATTAGGTGAAATGCCTTCTATCTCTGACATTGAAAATCCAACAGCAAAACAATCAACACAAGTCTATGCTCAAGATGGGACTTTAATGGGCAAATTCTATTTAGAGGACAGGGTAAATGTGGAGTACAAAGACATTAGTCAATATGTTGTAAAAGCATTAGTTGCTACTGAGGATGAACGTTTTTATGATCATAGTGGTGTAGATGGTCGTGCATTATTACGCGCATTTGTGTTTTTGGGTAAACAAGGAGGAGCAAGTACAATTACTATGCAGACCGCCAAAAACTTATTTACTAGCTATAAGAGAAATAAAGTTATTCGTTCGCTTCAAAAGTTAAAAGAGGCAATAATTGCCATCAAACTGGAACACAATTTCACAAAGGATGAAATTATAACGTTGTATTTGAATACAGTGCCTTTTGGAGATAATGTTTTTGGTATTAGAAATGCGGCAAAGACATTTTTTCAGAAGGAACCTGATCGCTTAAATGTTCAAGAAGCAGCTGTTTTGATTGGTATGCTGAAGGGATCTAATTTGTATAACCCTCGAGTTAATCCTAAAAAGTCGCTTGATAGACGTAATGTAGTATTAGATCAGATGGTCAGAAACAACTATTTGGCAGAACTAGAGGCAAAGCAACTTAAGTTGACTCCGATAGAATTGAACTATAAAAAGCTTGATGAAACAACAGGTTTAGGTCCCTATTTTAGAATGGAATTAGGTGAGGAGATGAAGAAATGGTGTAAGGAACATAAAAAAAGCAACGGTGAAAATTATGATCTATACCGTGATGGTTTGAAGATATATACCACTATCAATCCAAGAATGCAATTATATGCAGAAGAAGCGGTCGCTAAACACATGAGCTACATGCAAAAAATTATGGATCAACAGTCCTATATTAAGGATGGAAGTGTTTGGAATGGCTTTGAAAATGTGTTAAAAGCAGGGATGCATCAAAGTGACCGTTGGAAAAATTTATCGAGAATGGGTATGAAGGATGCAGATATTGAGAAGAACTTTAGTGTGCCTGTGAAAATGAAAGTTTTTGCTTGGAACAACAAACGGTCTACAGACACGATAATGACACCAATGGACTCGATAAAATACCACAGACAAATGATGGAAAGTGGGTTTATGGCAATGGATGCGGCTAGTGGAGAAGTAAGGGCATGGGTTGGAGGAATCGATTTTAAGACTTTTAAATATGACCATGTAAACTTCAATACAAAGCGTCAGGTAGGATCGACAATGAAGCCACTATTGTACAGTCTTGCTATTGAAGAAGCAGGATTTACACCTAATACAATTGTTTATGATCAACAACAAAGTTTTGGCGCTTATGGAATGGTTCCTGCTACACCAAAGTCATGTTCGGGAGCGTCGATGCCTATGGCACAAGCATTAGCTACATCTAAAAACTGTGCAACTGCCTATATTATGAAGCAACTTGACGGTGTGGGCAATAATTCGGCTAAAAGATTTGTAGATTTCTTGAATAACAAGTGTGGTTTACAGACAAAAATTGATCCTAATCCTTCAATTGCATTAGGGGCTTGCGAAATCTCATTATTCGAGATGATGCAGGCATATAGTATGTTTCCTGGAAGAGGCTTTAACGTAAAACCAATATTCATTTCAAGAATTGAAGATAAGAATGGGAATACTATACAGAATTTCTTACCTCAAAGAAAGGAAGTGATTAGTGATGTTACCGCTTATTCGGTAATCAAAATGATGCAGGGTGTAATGCAATTTGGTACAGGGAGAAGCATGGCTAATTATGATGTTCAGGGAGAAATAGCTGGAAAAACTGGTACGACAAACGACAATAGTGATGCTTGGTTTATGGGGTATACACCTCAACTACTTTGTGGAGCTTGGGTAGGAAATGACGATCGCTTTATTCGTATTAAATCAACAACATTAGGTCAGGGCTCTCAGGCAGCAATGCCAATTTGGGCTTATTTTTATGAAAAAGTATTAAGGGATAGAAATATTGTGGGCATAGATCCTAATGCAACATTTGTGAAGCCTGAAATAATGATGGAAGATATAAACTTTGATATCATCAATAAAATCACTCCTACTTTGGGTGCCGAGGGTGCAGATATGGGGAATGGCACTTCATCTGATTATGGAGGTGAAATTCCAAAGGATATTAAACCATCTAACGATATCAAGGCAGAATCGCAGTTTCCAACACAGGATGATGGACAGGCAGGCAAAACTGATAAGACGAAGCCAAAACCTGTTCCTCAAAATAATATCAAGCCTTCTGCAAACTTGAATGATGGAAAAGAACAACAGCCTAAAGCTGTAATGAGAAAGAAAATTTGATAAATGATAAATAAAAAGGCGTAGGCAAATTTGCCTACGCCTTTTTATTTATCATTTCTGTTACTTCCAAATTCCTTTTAACACTTGCCGTAAACATGAAAATTCAAACTAATGGATTTAAAGTAATGGTGAGTATTCGATTTAAAAGGAAGACATCTCTCGAACCGAAGCCTTCCTCTTATATCGATATTAATATCAATTGACCAATTACTTCTTGTATTCAATTTTATAGGTTAATGTTTTCCATTTAGGAAGATCTTTAGGCTTTGTAATTACCAAAACATCATCTCCTTGAAACCAAATTATTGGCTCTTTACTACCTAACAATTTAACTGAAGCAATACCCCTTTTTTCATAAGTAGAGTTTCTTCCTAATGCATTGATATTGATATCCCCTGTAGGTGGCACCATATCGAATACATATAAATTTCCATTTTTAGTTGTAAAACGGAAATCAGTTGACTCATATTTACGAACATCTTTCAATCCTCCAAAGTGTCCTTTCTCTTGAGAAGAAGAAGTAGACGGTCCTTCTCCATAAATTTTCCATGGGCGAGTACCATAAATCCCTTCTCCATTAGCAGCTGTCCAAGTACCGATATCAGTCAAGGTATTAATCATATCTTGTTCAATATCTCCTTCAGGAGTCTGTACTATATTTAGAAGGAGGTTGCCATTTTTGCTCACAATATCAACTAACATCTGAATGATTTCTTCTGCACTTTTATATTGTTGTCCTGTGCTATAAAACCAATCTCCAATACTTGTATCGGTTTGCCAAGGGAAAGGTGAAATACTGTCATTTACGCCTCTCTCTATGTCTCTAACAAAAGTTCCATCAGCAGCTTGCTTACAATTATAAACAGCCTCTAGCTTTCCATTTGCTTTAATATTACCATTATAATAGTTTGCCAACATTGCCTTTCCAACATCGCCAAATGGAAGCTTGCTATCAGAATATAATAAATCGGGATGATAATTATCTACCAATTCTTTAACATCATCAAACCATTCTTTATGCCACTGTGGGTTTGTAGTCAGCCAATCCTTATCATCAGGTGCGGCTTTTGAATGATATAAATCTTGAAATTTAGGATCATTACCATCGTAAGGAACTCCTTTCATCTCGCCACTAGAATCGGCTCCATGACTTGATTGAAACCAAGTGTAACTTGCTGCTAAATGTTCGGAGACACCAAAGCGTAACCCATTTTTCTTAGCTTCTTGTTGCCATATCCCAACAACATCTTTGTGTGGTCCCATTTCCACGGCATTCCATCTGTGAATTTTAGATTTCCACAAGAAAAAATTATCATGATGGCTACCCATACTAACAAAGTATTTTGCACCCGCTTTTTTATATAATGCCATTAGTTTGGCAGCATCCCATTTTTCAGCTTTCCATAAAGGGATGATATCTTTATAACCAAATTTTGAAGGGTGCCCATAAGTTTTAACATGATAAGTATAATCGGCGTTAGGTTTGCCTGTAAAAGACTTCGTACTCTTATTATATTCATTACTGATATACAGTTTTTTTGCATACCAGTCCCCATGTCTAGGTACAGCTTGAGGCCCCCAATGTGCCCAAATACCAAATTTGGCATCTCTAAACCATTCGGGACATTTATATTGTTTAAATGATTCATTAGTTGGCTTGAAAGGGCCATCTACTATGGGCAATGATTGTTGTGCAAAACTTAATTGAGCCCCCCCTATGCAAACGGTGGCTACAACTAACGTTTTCCTCAAAAAGCTATAATTCATACAAAAATATTTTATGCAAAAATAGAGTAAAAATGAGTAGGAAAAACTGCCTTTCAGTATCCTAATTCCTTTGGATATATAGACGATATTAAGCAACTTTCAGCTATTAGTGTAAATCGAAGCTTAGTAAATACTTTGCATGAAATTGTCAACTATAATCACTTTTTGTTCAATGTCTGATATGTGATTTTTTTTTGCTTTATTTGCAAGAATTCAACTTTCGTAAGTTGTGTTTTTAATTTTGTTTAATTGGCAGAGTGTTTGTTAGTAAATATAGTTATTCTTCAATTTTACATTATTTTGAAGGGAAACATATTCTTATCCGAAGAGATTGTAATATTTTTAAGAGGGAGCGATTCGTTTTATGAAAAATTAGTTAATTAGCGATGGTCATAATGAGATTTTAATTTAATACTAGGATTACACACTAAACGATTAATTTTTTAATACAATTAGTAAGGCTTGATTACTAAAGTTATTTACAACCTTTTTATAGTTATGATTGATATGTCTTAATTATTGTTTGTTTGTCTGTTTATCTTGATTTTATGAAGGAAGATTGGTTTGACGAGGTACTTGTGTTTATGAAGCTTAATGGGAGTTGGTTGATATTGTTATTAATTTTATTTAAATTATTATTATTTATATTATTAAAACCCCAATCTTATCAAATTATTAAGAAGCGACTAGAAATGTTGTTTTCAATTCCTTATACAATACATCGGTTTAGAAAGAAGGAATTTTACAAAGCTATGTATACTCAAATATACAGATTGCTGACATTGCTCTTATTAGTAAGTATTTTACTTTGGTCACTTTCACTGATTATACCACATTTATAAGATAGAAAAGGCTGCCTCAAATTGAGACAGCCTTTTTTATTACTATTTATTACCACTAAATTTATCCTAGTTTAGCCTTCAAATTTGCGTCTAAAGCATCTAAGAATTCTTCAGTATAAAGGTAATGTTCACCATGATTTACTTTATTACCATAGATACATACCGCTAAATCCTTAGTCATCTTACCACTTTCAACAGTTTCAACACAAACTTCTTCTAAAGCATGGGTGAAATCAATTAAAGCTTGGTTACCATCTAACTTTCCACGGAACTCAAGACCACGTGTCCAAGCAAAAATAGATGCTATAGGATTTGTTGAGGTAGGTTTTCCTTTTTGATGTTCGCGATAGTGACGTGTTACAGTACCGTGTGCAGCTTCTGCTTCCATTACTTGTCCATCAGGAGTAATTAAAACAGAGGTCATCAATCCAAGACTACCAAAACCTTGTGCAACTGTATCACTTTGAACGTCGCCGTCATAGTTTTTACAAGCCCAAACAAAATTACCATTCCATTTCAAGGCGCTAGCTACCATGTCATCAATCAAACGATGTTCGTAAGTGATGCCTGCCTCGGCATATTTAGCTTTGAATTCCTTTTGATAAACATCTTCAAATATATCTTTGAATCGTCCATCATATTTTTTCAGGATTGTATTTTTTGTAGAAAGATATAGCGGCCACTTTTTTGACAATGCCTGATTAAAACAAGAACGAGCAAAGCCATAAATACTTTCATCGGTATTGTACATTGCTAAAGCAACGCCATCGCCTTTGAAATTAAATACTTCGAATGATTGTTTAGTTCCGTCTTCACCTTCGAAAGAAATAGTCAATTTGCCTTTTCCTTTTGTAACGAAATCTGTAGCACGATATTGATCACCAAAAGCATGACGTCCTATACATATCGGTGCTGTCCAATTTGGAACAAGACGAGGTACATTATTACAAACAATTGGCTCGCGAAATACTGTGCCATCTAAAATATTACGGATAGTTCCATTTGGACTTTTCCACATTTGTTTCAACTTAAACTCTTCAACACGTTGTTCGTCGGGAGTGATTGTAGCACATTTAATACCTACTCCATATTGTTTGATAGCATTTGCAGCATCAACTGTTACCTGATCGTTCGTTTCGTCACGATATTCAATGCCTAAATCATAATATTTAATATCTAATTCAATATATGGAAGAATCAATTTATCCTTAATAAACTTCCATATAATTCGAGTCATTTCATCACCATCTAATTCCACTACTGGATTAGCAACTTTAATTTTTTGTGCCATAGCTATTTTATTATTTGATTATTTTAACTGCAAATGTAGGGGTTTCGAATTTTTCGAGTTGTGTATTAGTAATTATTAGCTAATAAAAGAGATTATTCATATAACTATTTTTACGAAAACGTTTTATAGTTCTTATTAAGATAAACCGAATTATGTAATCAGAATGATTGTGCTAATTGAACAGAAAGGTGCTATTAATTGAAATTTGAAAAAGGAA
Organism: Chitinophagaceae bacterium; assembly: GCA_947379895.1. GTDB lineage: Bacteria > Bacteroidota > Bacteroidia > Chitinophagales > Chitinophagaceae > Parasediminibacterium. The sequence continues at coordinate 18,257 of CANCPA010000050.1, forward strand.
GATGAGCGTTTTTGCTTAGCCATCTTCCTTTGATATCTAATATTATTATGCCTTCTTTTCTGCCATATCTGGGATCATACTTACTTTATAATTGCCGGCAACAAGCTTTTCTTTGGTTTCGCTAAATGCCTTTAAAGTCTCTTCAATATCCTTATCGGTATGAACTGCAGTTGGAATTAAGCGATAAATGATATGCCCCTTTGGTATGACGGGATAAACTACAATAGAGCAGAATATGCGATAATTTTCCCTCAAATCCATCACCATTGCAGTAGCTTCTTCTACACCTCCCTTCATATAAACAGGGGTAACTACACTATCAGTTTTCCCAATATCAAATCCACGTTCTTTTAAACCTTGTTGTAATTTAAGTGCATTCTTCCACAACGTATTTTTAAGTTCGGGCTTTGTACGAAGAAGTTCTAAACGCTTGAGGTTCCCAATTACAAATGGCATTGGAAGACTCTTTGCAAATATTTGAGATCTAATATTGTATCTGATATAGTCGATAATGACTTTAGGACCTGCCATGAAAGCGCCTATGCTCGCCATTGACTTTGCAAAAGTGCTAAAATACAAATCTATTCCATCCTGACATCCCTGTGCCTCACCTGCACCTGCCCCTCTTTCGCCTAATGTACCAAAACCATGTGCATCATCCACTAATAGTCTGAAATCGAATTTAGCTTTAAGTTCAACAATCTCCTTCAATTTACCCTGATCCCCTGCCATTCCAAAAACGCCTTCTGTAATGACGAGTATGCCACCTGTGTTTTGCTTTTCAATTAATGCAGTAGCACGCTCTAATTGCTTTTCACAATCTTCTACATCATTGTGTTTAAATACATACCGATGACCGGGATGCAACCGTAAACCATCAATGATACAAGCATGTGCTTCTGCATCATACACAATTACATCGTGACGACCACAGATTGCATCAATAGTACTCATGATTCCTTGATAACCATAATTCATCAGAATTGCATCTTCTTTTTCCTCAAAAGCGGCTAATTCTGCTTCTAATTGTTCATGATAATCACTATTTCCACTCATCATTCTTGCTCCCATCGGAGTGGCAAGACCATATTGAGCACTTGCATCGGCATCTGCTTTTCTAACATCGGGATGATTGGCAAGACCAAGATAATTATTCAGGCTCCATACAATCATTTCTTTACCACGAAAGTTCATTCTGTTAGATATTTCTCCATCTAACTTTGGGAATGCGAAATAGCCATGTGCTCTTTCTCTATGCTGACCTAACGGTCCATAATTCTTAACTAGTCTTTCAAAAATGTCTCCCATAATGTTTTTATTTGTTCTTCGAAATAATCTAATTGAAACAATTTCAAGAGGCTATCACTTTAAAATATCACGCCTTATTATTTTACGAAGTCCGCAAAAATAAGCGTTAGCAACGGAGTAAGGCTTATAAAAAAATAAAGCAATGTTAATAAACTGACTAAATAGTGAGAAAAATGTAAGCAGATTGGTTTATAGGAATTTCTTTGGGCTTAAGGAAAGAGCTTTTAGTTAAAAAAAAGGAAGCCTTCGATTAAAAACGAAGACTTCCTTTAATATTCGTTTAAGAAAGGTCTATTTGGCCACTTCAATCTTTACTTTTTTATTCTTAATCTTTTGGTCTCTGATGAGCTGTAAGAGTTCGCCTACCATTGATTTTTTCACTGCGACAAATGAAAAGAAATCTTTCACATCAATCAATCCAATATCATCCCTACCAAGCTTACCTCTATTACTTAAGAAGCCTACAATATCGATTTTATTTACTTTATCCTTTTTTCCAGCGGCGATAAACAATGTTGTCCATTTGGGCTTTTCTGGAAGGGGGCAGTTTGCAGGCACGGTCAATTCGTCAATCTCCTCTTCAATAAAAGAAGGGATTGTTTCTTTTGGCGAAAGCAATAAAATAGCAGTGCCACTAGCATCCATTCTTGCAGTACGCCCGTTACGATGTGTAAATACATCGAGTGTAGCAGGCAAGTGATAATGAATGATAAAACGAATGTTAGGGATATCGAGACCACGAGAGGCTAAATCGGTAGTAATGAGCACATTTGCTGTTCCATTTTTAAATTTACACAATGCACTATCCCGTTCTTGTTGTTCTAATGCACCATGATAAAACTCATTAATGATCCCTTTTTGTTTTAATAAATCGCTTGTGCGATTAACAGATTCACGATGATTACAAAAAACAATGATGGGACGATTGCCCAAATAGCAAATTAACTTAACCAAGATATCAATCTTGTCTGAATCATCCGAAAAGACCTTTTGAACGATTAGCTTATTAGACGTATCTTTTTCAAGAGGAAGGAAATTAAGACGAGTAGCATTGGCTAAAGCGATAAAATCAGGAATCTCTACTGCTTCAGTTGCAGAGGTTAAAATTCTCTTTTTTATATTTGGCAGACTACCCACGATGAATGCCATTTCTTCGACAAAGCCTAATTCTAAAGATTTGTCAAATTCATCTAAAACCAAAGTAGTAATGCTTTCGATCGTGATATTTCCACGTCGTATATGATCTGCTAATCGACCGGGTGTACCCACAATCAAGGCAGGAGGTTGAATAAGATTGTTCTCCTCAATTTCTCTTTTATGACCACCATAACAACTAGTGATTTTCAGCCCCGTTCCCATTTGCTTAAACACAAATTCTATTTGTTGTGCCAACTCCCTTGATGGAACAATGATTAATGCCTGAGTGAGTTTACTTGAAGAGTCTATCAATTCGAGAATCGGCAATAGGAAAGCAAGCGTCTTTCCCGAACCTGTAGCGGATAGTAGTATTACATTATCCTGCTCATTATTTGCCTTAATAGATGCCTGTTGCATCTCATTAAGCGCGTCTATCTTTAAATTAGATAGAATAGTGTTAACCATTAAATTATGTTCTTGCATTTCGGCAAACGTACGGAAGTTTGTTTGGGCAAATAAATAAATGTAGTTAAGAGGGGTGGAAGTTAACTGTTTTAAGTTTTGGCATTTGAGTTTTAAGATTCAAGTTTTTGGTTACAAGTATAAGTATGGGTTAGAAATTAAGTTAGGCATTATTAGTTGTACGATAAAATGAGACAAGGTTGAAAGTAGGGTAGATACTTGGTTTTGCTTATTTCGGTTTCTGATTTCTAATTTAAAGAGTCAAAATATAGCTTTTGCACTACAGTAGGTTGTGTGGAGAGCGGCATGAGTAAGTGGGGAAGCATGTTCCTTGAGACAGGAACACTACAGCTACAAGACAGGCAAGCCTATCATTGGTGTTGGTATCCCACAACTTAAAGACAGCTACTTGTCAATAGTAATACAGGCAACTGTGATGTATAAGACAGGTAAGGGTATATAACGTGACAGGAAGGTGTGTTGTTTGTGTGGAACACCTATCTCCTTCTACATAAGTACCCACACAACTAATATAGGTACCTGTGTGAATAGTGACAGGCTTACTACATTAACAACACAGGGAAGGAGGATGTATAGCAGGGGGACTCGTCATGATATACAGTGCCTGATTACACACTTAGGACAGGATACTTAGCATTGTTAGACCAATCACTCTACCATTAAGATGTGCCGTATTTATATATTACTACTCAGTTTTTATCAAAAACAACAGAATGGCATTCATAATGAAACAAAAGGATATTTAATAACTCACTTTACGCAAGATCAAAAATTACTGAAAAATGGTTACCACATTAGGGACATAGAGAAAAATATTTAAGGTAAATAGGGCGCATAAAAGTTTTTATTTAGAAATTAATCTTGAATAAATTTATTGAGCCTATGTACTGAAAAAGCATATTCAATTCCATTACTTACTCACCTTACGCAATAGATTGAATCAAATGCTTTTTGTCTTTTTTTATTTCTATTGCCACAAAGAAACTAAGTCGCAAAGGCTCTAAGTTCTTTAAAATCACTTTATTAGTATCAATACTTCATTTTTTCTTTGTGCTACTTTGAGTATTTGTGTCTTTGTGTTGAAGAATATAAATTAGACTTAATAACCTTTATTAATTATTGCGTAAGGTGAGTTACTTACTAACATGAATTCTTTGCAAAAAGAATTATTAAAACATAAACTCTAAAACTTATTAATTACAACACCCTTAATCACTATTTTTGGCGCTTTAGCCCTGTTTGGGGCATTGAATTTTATATTGAATTGCATGAAGAGAATACTTTTTATTGACCGTGACGGAGTAATATTACAGGAACCACCTATTGATTTTCAGGTGGATAGTATTGAAAAAACAACTTTTGTAAAAGGTAGTATTACGGCTTTATCGAAGATAGCTGCAGACCTTGATTACTACAAGGTAATGGTGACTAATCAAGATGGATTGGGTACTGAATCATATCCTTCAGAAACATTTTATCCTTCACAAAATCTGATGTTAAGAACATTGGAAGGCGAGGGATTTGTTTTTGACGAAGTACATGTTGACGAATCTTTTGCGAAGGATGGCAAACCCACACGTAAACCCGGTACTGCCATGCTTACTCACTTGATAAATAATGAGGAATATGATCTTTATAATTCTTTAGTAATTGGAGATAGGTGGAGTGATATTCAGTTGGCAAAGAATTTAGGTGCAAAGGCAATATATTTAACCTCCCCTATCGATACATTAAAACTAACGGCGGAACAAGAAATAGAACTTCGTTCAACTATTGTTTTGGAAACTAGTGATTGGAATGAAATCTATACTTTTTTAAAGCTTGGATTAAGACATGTAGTGCATGAAAGAAATACTAATGAGACAAAGATAAAAGTTGATTTAAATTTAGATGGAAGTGGCAAGACGATTATTAATACCGGACTAGGTTTCTTTGATCACATGCTAGATCAAATTGCCCGTCATGGCAAGATGGACTTGATAATTGAAACTAAGGGGGATTTACATATAGACGAACATCATACAATTGAAGATACAGGGCTTGCACTAGGCGAAGCTTTTGGTAAGGCTTTAGCAGATAAAAGAGGGATGGAGCGTTATGGTTTTGCCTTACCGATGGATGAGGCAGAAGCAAAAGTATTAATTGATTTTGGCGGCCGTAATTGGATGGTATGGGATGCTGAGTTTAAGCGAGAAAAGATTGGGGAGATGCCAACTGAAATGTTCTTTCACTTCTTTAAGTCATTTAGCGATGCCGCTAAGTGCAACCTGAATATTTACTGCAGAGGAGATAATGAACACCACAAAATTGAAGCAATATTCAAAGCATTTGCAAAAGCGATTAAGATGGCTGTTAAAAGAGACCCATTAAGTAATCAATTACCAAGCACTAAAGGTGTTCTTTAATTGTTAGTAAGAACGTTAATTTACCGATAACAAAGAGTTGATACCAACAAATTCTCACCTAGCCCCATTCTTGAAGCTAATTGAGAATTTGTTAGTATTGTTCCCAATATTTGTATAAGAAAGTAGTCCGTCGTGCAGTTCCATTATTCTATTGATAATGGAAAGTCCTAGGCCGTAACCTTTTATTTGATTGGCATTGCTTCCGCGAAAGAAAGGGACAAATATATTTTCAATTTCTGTTTCATTGAGGGTATATCCTTTATTAAGAAAAGATATTTCGACAAATCCAGGACTTGAGTTGATGACTATTTTTACTATTTTATTTATCGAATACAAATAAGCATTTTTAATTAAGTTCCTGAATGCTGATTTCAATAATGCATCATTGCCAATGATTAGTAATTCACTTTCATCTTCAGGTATATTTTCGAACGAAAATTCAATTTGAATATCAGGGAACATCATTTTGCAGGTTGAGATACTTTCTAAAAGTATTTCATCTATTCGTTGAGAAGGCCAATTGTTTGAATGTTCAATTTTTTCAAATTGTGATAGAATCAAGAGTGAATTAGTCAACTCTATAAGACTTGATTGTTCCTCCTGCAAAGACAAGAGCGTCGATTTATATTCATCAACTGTTAATTCTCTATTTAAAGCGGCTTCTGTTTGGGACATCATTGTGGTTAAAGGGGTTCTTAACTCATGTGATGCATGGTTTACAAAGTTCTTTTGCATTTCGAAGCCTTTATTCAATCGGTCAAGCATGGCATTGAAGTGCTTAGCAATTTGCACAATTTCATCTTTTCCATTTCCCTCATCAACTTTCGCCGTCATATTTGATGTAGTAGTTTGCTGAATTTGATTACTTAGCTTAAAGAGGGGTCTGAAGGCTTGTTGCACAAAAGCAAATGAAGTTAGCGTAGTTATAATTAAACCGCCACCAAATACTCCAAGTAAGATATAAAATAGATTTGATAATTTCCGTAAACCTGTTCGATCAATTGCCCCTCCAAAAATATATAAATCATATTCGGGGTAATAAATACCTATACATTCGTATTCGCCTTGCTTGTAACGTAATTCCCTTTTGCTTTTGACTTTTGAAAGTAGTTCTTGAGAAATAATTAAATTAGTAGAATCAATTTCTTTGTAGACGACTTGATTTCTTGTTTTCAAAATGACTAATGACTGATAATATAGACTTCTTCTTTTGCCTTTATTGGATGCAAGTGCAAGAGTATCTTCGTTTAATGCTTTGTAATCACTAACCAAATTTGTACACCTCGAATGTAATCGAATATAATAGTCCTCTACCCGGTTGTTTTTATAGAACAGATAAATGGTAACTGATGAACCTAAAAGTATCAGTGCAACAAAGGCAGTGAAAAATAAGGCAAACCTATACTTTAAACTCATTATCTATAATTCTATTATTCACCTTTTATGTAATATCCAAAACCTGCTTTAGTGCAAATCAATTTATTAGTAAATGGCTTATCTATCTTGTTACGAAGGAAGCTAATGTAAACTTCAATGTTATTTGTGCCAGTATCAAAACTTAATCCCCAAATACTTTCCATGATAGATTGTTTAGAAATTACAGTTCCCCTGTTTCGGCAAAGCAGTGTAAGTAAAGCAAATTCTTTTGCAGTGAGTGGAATATCAATTCCTTGTCGAATAACTTTTTTTGTATCAAAGTCTATAGAAAGGTTATCTATTTCAAGCTTTCCGGCTCCTTCTAACTGTTTCTCTGTTCGTTTAATAAAAACTTTTATACGAGCAAAAAGTTCATCGAAGTAAAAGGGTTTAATGATATAGTCATCTGCGCCTAAATTAAATGCTTTAATCTTATCATTGATTTGACCGATAGCAGTTAACATGATAATAGGCACTTTTTTATCGATTGTCCTGAATTGCTTGCAAAGTACAAAGCCGTTTTTGTAAGGAATATTAACATCAAGGATTATAAGTGAATAACTTTTTTTTAAGAATAGTTCTTCGGCTTCTTTTCCATTAAACGCAACGTCGGTTTGATATCCAACCCTATCAAGTTCTTCTTTGATTACTTGATTTAGTT
>CANCPA010000051.1 GCA_947379895.1 Chitinophagaceae bacterium
TAAGGAAGAGATTTTTGGACCAGTCATTTCTATTTTGCGTGTGGCTACTGTTGATGAGGCATTGGCTATCGAAAATGCAAATCCTTACGGAAATGCGGCTAGTGTATTTACTCAAAATGGTGGTGCTGCGAGATATATCATTGACCGTGCTAGTGCGGGCATGATTGGAGTTAATGTAGGCGTTCCTGTTCCTCGCGAACCATTTTCTTTTGGTGGATGGAATGAAAGTAAGTTTGGTGTAGGAGATATAACAGGTAAGAGTTCGATTGAGTTCTGGACTAAACTGAAGAAGAGTACTACAAAGTGGAATCCTGAAGCAGGCGTTAATTGGATGAGCTAGGCTTATTTTGAATTTTATCGGCTCTTAACACAAGGTAAACAAGGGAAAAACAAAGTACACAAGGAATTATTATTTATAATCATTCAGATTCATATTTTTTAATATAAAGTATTGTGTTCCTTGTTTTATCCTTGAGTCCTTTGTGGTAAAAGCTCTTAAAAAGTAACATAATTTAAAATTTATAACTCAAAATTTAAAATAATAATAAATGAGTAATACAGCAGTGCTATCTGAAGCACAAGAAATTATAGAGGATAACATGAATTATACCCTCTTTTCTTGGAGCAAGCAAAAAGGGAATAACCCAATTGCAGTTAAATATGGTGAGGGCGTCTATTTATATGATTACGATGGGAAACGTTATATCGATTTCTCAAGTGGATTGATGAACGTAAATATTGGTCATGGTGACCAAAGAATTACGGAAGCGGTGGTAGCGCAAATGCAACAAGTGAGTTATGTGACGCCGAGTTGTGTGACTAAAGTAAGGGGTGACTTAGGAAAGAAGTTAGCAGAGATTTGTCCTGGTGATTTGAATAAGGCGTTTTTTACTTTATGTGGTGCAACCTCTATTGAGAACGCAATTAAACTTGCTCGCTTATATACAGGAAGACATAAAATATTGAGTCGCTATCAATCCTATCATGGTTCATCTAATGGTGCGATGTCTGCAAGTGGCGACCCAAGAAAGTTGCCCGTTGATTCTCAACAAGCGCCAAACTTTGTTCATTTTGATTTGCCTTACTTATATCGTTGGGAATATGGTGAAGAAAATCTGTTGAAAGAAACGGTTGCGTCAATGGAAAGGATGATTGCTTATGAAGGGCCTGGAAATATTGCGGCTATCTTACTAGAAGGCGAATCAGGGTCATCTGGATGTTTGCAATATCCGAAGGGGTACTTGAAAGCTTTGAGAGAAATATGCGATAAGAATGGCATTCTTTTAATCATGGATGAGGTGATGAGCGGTTTTGGAAGGACAGGTAAATGGTTTGGATTCGAAAATCATGGTATCGTTCCTGATATGATTGCAATGGCGAAGGGGCTTACCTGTGGTTACTTACCTTTTGGTTGCTTGATGGTAAGTGATAAGATTGCTGCAAAATTTGATGAAAATATGTTGGCTATTGGCTTAACCTATTCTGCTCATCCTGTTTCTTGTGCTGCGGCTTTAGCTACATTGAAGGTATATGAAGATGATAACCTCATAGAAAATGCAGCAGCAATGGAAAAGTATCTTGAAAAACAAATCGAGGTATTAAAACTAAAACATCCTAGCATTGGAGATTGGAGAAATACAGGATTATTGGGATGTTTGGAATTAGTTAAAAATAGAACTACTAAAGAACCGATGGCGCCATTTAATGCAAAGCCTACCGAGATGGTGGTGATGAATAAAGTGGCTGCTAAGATTAAAGAACTAGGTATGTACACATTTGTTCGTTGGGGATATATTTTTATTGCTCCACCATTGTGTGTCACTAAGGAACAAATCGACGAAGGATTAGCGATTATCAGCGAGGCATTATTGATTGCTGATGAAGCGGTTATCTAATTATAAATTTTATGTTTTAAATTTCAAATTAGGGCGTAATCTTATTTGTAAGTTTTAAAATGTGTCATTGTTTGCCCATGTTAAATAATGGCGTGTTAATTTAAAATTTAAAATAAAAAATTTAAAATAATAACAAATAAATGGTGGACTCTGTACTTTATAGCGAGGATTTGGCTCCGATAGAAGCGGAAAAGCGGACATGGAGTACGTGGAATTATGCGGCACTTTGGATTAGCATGAGTCTTTGTATTCCTACGTACATGTTGGCAAGTTCTTTAATTGAAGGCGGAATGAATTGGTGGGAAAGTATATTGACCATTTTTTTAGGAAATACAGTTGTACTGATACCAATGATTTTGAATGGACATGCAGGTGCAAAATATGGTATTCCCTTTCCTGTCTTCGCTAGGGCGAGTTTCGGAACGGTAGGGGCTAATATTCCTGCTTTATTGAGAGCCGTTGTTGCATGTGGATGGTTTGGTATTCAAACTTGGATTGGAGGATTTGCGATTTATCAAATGATGCGCCTTTGGTTTCCTTCATTGGCAACATTACCACTTATTTTCCCTGCATCGTGGGGTTTACAAACAGGTCCTGCGATAACCTTTATTTGCTTTTGGATAATTAATATGTACGTTGTTTATTTAGGTGTGGAAAGTATCAAGAAGTTGTTGGTATTTAAAGCCTTCTTCTTACCTGTTGCGGCGTTAGCCCTTTTGTTTTGGGCAATATCAGCAGGGCATGGATTGGGACCTATACTTGAACAGCCTTCTAAATTTGTTGATTCGGCAGGGTTCTTCAAATTCTTCTTTCCGGCTTTAACGGGAATGGTAGGATTTTGGGCAACTTTATCGTTAAACATTCCTGACTTTACAAGGTATGCTGTAAGTCAAAAGGCACAGATTAATGGACAGATTATTGGTTTACCTCCTGCAATGACCTTATTTAGTTTTATTGGAGTGGTGGTTACCTCTGCTACGACAATTATTTATGGTACCACAATTTGGGACCCTTTAGTATTAGCTGGTAAGTTTGATAGTAAATTATTGGTTAGTATTGCGATGATTGCAGTTGCCTTATCAACCTTGGCAACGAATATTGCTGCGAATATTGTGAGTCCTGCGAATGATTTTGCACATTTAGCCCCTTCTAAAATTAGTTTTAGAACGGGAGGATACATGACAGGCATTATTGGCATCTGCATTTTTCCTTGGAAATTAATTGCCGACCCTACAGGCTTTATTTTCACTTGGTTAATTGGTTATTCAAGTCTGCTTGGACCTGTAGGTGGAATCATGATTGCAGATTATTATTTTATCAGAAAACAGGAACTAATTCTTTCAGAATTATATAATCCACAGGGGATTTATAGTTTCATCAAAGGGTTTAATCGAAGTGCGATTATTGCCTTGTTTGCAGGAATACTCCCTAATGTGCCCGGCTTTTTAACAACGATAAAAGTAGTGGATGCAACTGTTTTTCCTGCTTGGATAAACTCGTTATACAGCTATGCTTGGTTTGTAGGTTTTGGAATTAGTGCATTGGTATATATACTATTATTTAAAAAGAAAGATAGGTCTTAACACATTGGAAACAAGGGAAAGACAAGGGGTACAAAGGCTTTTAATTCTTGTGTTTCATAGTAACAAACTTCGTGTTCCTTGTGGTAAATACATATCGTAGAGTTGAAAAATAAAATAACATGAGTACTTTAATTAAAAACGGTCGAATTATTACTGCTGCTGATGATTACGTCGCTGATATATTCGTTGAAGGAGAGACAATCTGTGCTATTGGCAAGAACTTAAATGTTACTGCTGATACAGTAATTGATGCGGAAGGATTACTAGTGATGCCTGGAGGAATTGACCCTCATGTGCATATTGCGATGCCATTTATGGGGACTTTTTCGAGTGATGACTATGAAACAGGTACTCGGGCTGCCCTTCATGGTGGCACTACAACGGTCATTGATTTTGTATTGCAGACACAAGGCAAAAGTTTACAACATGCCCTAGACGATTGGAATAGCCGTGCAAAAGGAAATGCAGTTGGCGATTACAGCTTTCATATTGCTGTGACTGATTTTAATGAAGACACTAAGAAAGAAATAAAACATTTTATTGAGGAAGAAGGAATTACCTCATTCAAAACATTCATGGCCTACAAAGGTGCGTTGATGATTGACGACAGGCAGATGATTGGACTCATGCAGGAAGTGAAGAAGCAAGGCGGAATGGTGACCGTTCATGCCACAAATGGAGACATGATTGACTTTTTGGTGGCAAAGCATAAGTCGGAAGGTAAAACAGCCCCTTTATATCATTATTTATCACAACCCGAAATTACTGAAGCAGAAGCCTCTTCTCGCTTTGCAGATATGATTCATTATACAGGTTGCCCCGGCTATATAGTTCACCTCACTTGCGAAGGTGCATTAAATGCAGTAAGAAATGCAACAAGAAGAAATCAACATTTGTTTGTGGAGACCTGTATACAATACCTTGTTTTGGATGCCTCTTTATATGAGGATGATTTTGAGGGGGCAAAGTGGGTCATGAGTCCTCCTTTAAGAGAGAAGAAAGACCAAACTACTTTATGGGCGGGTATCAATCAGGGATTAGTAAATGTGGTTGCTACTGACCATTGTCCTTTTATGTGGGAACAGAAATTATTAGGAAAGAATGATTTTTCTAAAATTCCAAATGGTCATCCTGCTATCGAAAATAGGATGGAATTGCTTTTTAGCGAAGGGGTTAACAAAGGCAAGATTTCATTAAATAAATATGTGGAGGTTTCTAGTACAAATGCGGCAAAAATATTTGGAATGTTTCCTAAGAAAGGGACAATTGCAGTAGGTAGTGATGCGGATATTGTTCTTTTTGACCCGAATGAGAAGCATACACTTTCTGCAACTAAACACCACATGAATGTTGATTATAGCGGTTATGAAGGATGGGAATTAACAGGTAAAGTTAAAGCGGTTCTATTGAGAGGGACTTTAGCAATTGATAAAAATGATTGTTTGATTAAAAAGGGATATGGGCAATTTATAAAGAGGAAGGGACAGAATGTGAAGGTTTAAATTGTTTTAAATTTTAAATTTTTAGTTTTAAATTAAAACAAAGCGAAGTGTGTTTTAGCTTGGTTTATTTGTTTTAGTTGTATTCCTTAGATTTAAAGTAAATAGCTCACCTTACGCAAGTTCAAAAATTACAAAAAAAATGGTTACCACATAGGCACATAAGGCACAAAGAAAATAATATCTAAGTTAAAAAGCGTTTCACTTTAAGTTCACATAGACTCAAGTGTAAAAAAGTGAAACTTTTTTACTATGTTTTCTTATCTAAACTAGAATAAAATTCTATGTGCCTATTGTGCCTATGTGGTAAATCTTTAATTATTGTTTAAATGCTGCGTAACATGAGTTAAATAAAATATTTATTAAAAAGTTTAATTAATAACATTTATACACAAAGTAAAATAGCAAGTGAATTTAAAATGACTTGATTTTTTATAATAAAGAAAGTCATTTTAATCATTCAAATCATTTTATCAGTGGGTATAAAATAAATAATTTAGAATTATGATAATTAAGTCTGGATTGATTCAAATGAGTTTACCTCTTACTGAAGGCGAAGGAACGATAGCAGAAATTGTGGAGGCTATGTATCTGAAACATATCCCTCTTATTGAAGAGGCAGGTCAAAAAGGGGTTCAGATTTTGTGCTTACAAGAGATTTTTAATACTCCTTATTTCTGTCCGGGTCAAGATAAGAAATGGTATGCCTCTGCCGAGGCTGTTCCCGGACCTACTACTGAAAGGCTCGCTGTATATGCAAAGAAATATAGTATGGTCATCATTGTTCCAATTTACGAAAAGGAACAATCAGGTGTATTGTATAACACAGCTGCTGTAATTGATGCGGATGGAACTTATTTGGGAAAATACAGGAAGAATCATATTCCTCATACAGGCGGCTTTTGGGAGAAATTCTTCTTCAAACCTGGTAATTTAGGTTACCCTGTTTTTCAGACGAAGTATGCTAAAGTGGGTGTTTATATCTGTTATGACCGTCATTTTCCTGATGGGGCTAGATGCTTAGGTTTAAATGGTGCAGAGATTGTTTACAATCCTTCAGCTACTACTGTTGGTCAATCGCAATATTTATGGAAACTCGAACAGCCTGCACATGCCGTTGCTAATGGGTATTTTATGGGCTGCATTAATCGAGTAGGAGAAGAAAAGCCTTGGAACCTAGGCAAATTTTACGGCACGTCGTATTTTGTAAATCCCCGAGGTCAAATCATTGCAGAAGCTAGCGAGAATAAGGACGAATTATTAATTGCAGAGTTTGACTTAGACATGATTGATGAAGTTCGTAGTACTTGGCAATTTTATAGGGATAGACGACCTGAAACTTACAGTGAAATAGTAAAACTGTAGTTATTTTAAATTTTGTGTTTTAAATTATAAATGGTGTTGAACATCTTAATTTAAAATGCAGAACTTAAAAAGAGGGTTATCTTAATTTAGAATTTAAAATAAAACAAATTAAAATATAATTAGATGGTAAAGAATAATAGATTGACAGAGGCTGAATATCAAGTAAACTTCAGTGATATACATCCTGCTTATACCAATTCGAATGCTGCGATGGTAGATGCAAATCGTTGTTTGTTTTGTTACGATGCGCCCTGTACAAAAGTGTGTCCTACTAGTATCGATGTACCTAAGTTTATCAAGCAAATAACTACTGGAAATATAAAAGGGTCGGCACATACTATCTTTAATTCCAACATTCTAGGGGCTAGTTGTAGCAAAGTTTGTCCGGTTGAAAAACTTTGTGAAGGCAGTTGTGTATTTAATTTATTGGACGAAGCACCTATTCCAATTGCTTTATTACAACGCTATTCCACCGAAAAAGCGATAGCGGCTAATTGGCAGTTATTTACCAGTAAACCATCAACAGGTAAAAAGGTAGCAATTGTAGGTGCAGGTCCTGCGGGATTAAGTTGCGCCTTCAATTTAAGTAAAGAAGGTGTAGATGTCACTATTTATGAAAAGGAAAGCAAGGCAGGCGGTTTGATGACTTATGGAATTGCAGCCTATAAAGTTACTCCTGAATCTTGTGAAGAAGAGGTGAACTATATTCTTTCAATTGGAGGAATCACTATACAATATAATACAGTTTTAGGGAAAGATATTACAATTAACGAGTTGCAGACGGAATATGATGCTGTATTTCTTGCTTTTGGAGTAGGATTGGCTAGGCAATTGAGTGTTCCTGGAGAAAGTTTGGAAGGTGTGGTAGATGCAATCAGTTTCATTTATCAACTTCGTTCACAAGGGTTCTCTTCTGTTCCTGTGGGTGATAAGGTAGCTGTAATTGGATTGGGAATGACGGCGATTGATGCGGCTACACAAGCAAAAAGATTGGGTGCGAAAGAAGTGAGTATTGTTTACAGGAGAACACAGGATGAAATGCCTTGTACACAAGTAGAGTTGGATATTGCTAAACTGGATGGTTGTAAAATAATCTGGTTAGCAGCGCCGAAAGAAGTGCTAGGAGTGGATGGTAAGGTTACACAATTGGTTTGTAACAATATGGTGTTAGGAGAACCCGATGCAAGTGGAAGAAGAAGTCCAGTTGCTACCGTTGAAACCTTTACTTTAGATGTTGACATGGTGATAAAAGCAGCAGGCCAAATGCCATTTGATACCTTAGTTAGCGGTAGTAACCTAAATAATAAGAGCGGTAAGATAGCGATAGAAGACAAAGCATCAACAAACCTAAAAGGAGTGTTTGCTGGAGGGGATTGTGTAAACGGTGGTAAAGAAGTAGTTGACGCAGTTCAAGCCGGTAAAGATGGAGCGAAGGCTATTTTAAATTTTTTATTTTAATTTAAAATTAAAGGCTTTAACACAAGCGAACAAAGAAAAAACAAGGAACACTAAGTTTTTTTTAATTAATCAACTTGAAAACTCTTATGATTTATTGTTGAATTGATAGTGGATATTTTAGTAATACCTTCAGCCTATTTATTATAAAAATATAAAAGGTGAAAACAGAAAATAAAATACTTGAGTTATCTTTTGATTTTGCCTTACAAACAATCGAATTATACAAAGTATTAATTGAAAAGAAAGAGTTTGTATTGTCAAAACAACTACTGAAAAGTGGAACAAGTATTGGGGCAAATATTGAAGAAGAGGGTGCAGCACAATCTAGAAAGGATTTCATTTCGAAAATGTCAATTGCATCTAAGGAAGCTAGGGAAACAAGATATTGGCTTAAACTTCTAGATAAAAGCAAATTGGTAGATACGGATTATTCAACACATTTAGTTGCAATAGAACATATCGTGAACATTCTAACTAAAATTGTGAAGACAAGTTCAGAAGAACAATAGCTATTATTAATTTTATGTTTTGAATTTAAAATTGAGGAGCACTTCATATATTAAAATTCAAAATTTAGAATCTAAAATAACAAATGGAATAATTTAAAATTTAAAATAAAAAATTTAAAATAACAGCAATGGCAGATATTTCATCAAATTTCCTCGGCATCAAATCTCCTAATCCTTTTTGGTTAGCGAGTGCACCTCCTACTGATAAAAAAATCAATGTACTCCGCGCCTTTGAAGCAGGTTGGGGTGGCGTTGTTTGGAAGACATTGGGTAGTCAAGTAAAAAATGTTTCATCCCGCTATTCTGCCGTAGATTATGGTGGAAGTAGAGTCATGGGATTTAACAATATTGAATTAATCAGTGACCGTCCTTTAGCCATTAATTTGAAGGAAATTACAGAGTGTGTTAAGTTGTTTCCCGATAGGGCAATGATTGTTTCCTTGATGGCCGATAACAATCGTGAATCATGGCATGAACTCATCAAGAAGTGTGAGGATGCGGGTGCAATGGGTTTTGAATTAAATTTTGGTTGCCCGCATGGTATGACTGAACGAGGAATGGGCGCATCAGTTGGTCAAGACCCCGAAATTGCACGAATGGTAGTTGAGTGGGTCATGGAAAAAGCAACGATTCCCGTTATTACTAAACTTACTCCAAATGTACATTCAGTCGTTCCTACAGGAAAAGCTGTGGTAGAAGCCGGTTCGAATGCATTGTCTTTAATCAATACCATTCAATCAGTTACAGGCATTGATTTGGATACACTTGTTCCGAATCCTTTTGTAGCAGGAAAGTCGGTGTTTGGTGGTTATTGTGGTCCTGCTGTGAAGCCGATTGCGTTAAAGATGCTTACCACAATAGCACAAAATGAGACCACATCTAAAGTACCAATCTCTGGTATTGGAGGAATTGGAACTTGGAAAGATGCTGTAGAGTTTATGTTATTGGGTGCAAGTAATGTACAAGTTTGTACTGCAGCCATGAAATATGGGTTCCGTATTGTAGAGGATATGTGTGAAGGCTTGAATAATTGGATGGATGAAAAGGGATATGCCAAGTTGGATGATTTCATTGGTAAGTCTGTAGAAAAAATCACGCATTGGGAGGATTTAGATATCAATTATCATATTACTGCGAAGATTAATGATGATAAATGTATTCATTGCGGATTGTGTTATATCGCTTGTGAGGATACCTCGCATCAGGCGATTAATCTTCAGTATGGCAATCCATATAACACTTACTCTATTGAAGAGGAAGAATGTGTAGGTTGTAATCTTTGTAAATTAGTTTGTCCTGTGGATAATTGTATCACGATGGAAGAACATCGAGTAGCGCCTGAATATATTAATTGGAAACAATGGCAAGAACAAGGTTTACCATTAAATGACCACTAAGGTTATTTTGGATTTTGGATTTTAAGTTTTGAATTTAAGCAAAGTTTTTACCACAAGGAAAACAAGGGTTTTCACAAGGGACACATGGATTAATACGTTTTAATAAGAATAAACTCGTCATTCTAATTAGAATAACTTGTGAACCTTGTTTTTTCATTGTTTTCTTTGTGTTAAGTACATAAAATTTAAAAGAATAAAAGAATGAAGATTAACGCAAGCCGACTTCAATCACATTTCGAAGCGATGAGTTTAATTGGCAAGATAGGAGAAACAGGTACCTGTCGTCCTGCACATACAGCCTTAGAGAAGGAGGGGTTTCTTTTGGCAAGCGAATGGATGCATTCAGCAGGGATGACCACGCGTATTGATAATTTTGGCAACTTGATTGGTACTTTAAAAGGAAAGAATCCTTCATTACCTGTTTTGATGATGGGGTCACATTTAGATTCTCAACCTTATGGCGGTCGATTCGATGGAGTTGCGGGTGTTTTATGTGCCATAGAAGCGATTACTACTCTTACTGAAAATGGTATTATACCTGAACGTACTATCGAAATTATTTCTTTTGCCGACGAAGAAGGGTGGCGTTTTAATAAAGGCCTTTTCGGTTCAAGGGGAATATTAGGAAAACTAGAAGAAGGTGAATTGCAACGTGCAGATAAAGATGGTATCACTAGAGAGGTTGCCCTGAAAGAATTTGGTTGTGACATTACTAAATTTAAGGAATCTGAATATGCAGAAGGGAGTATCTATTGCTTTTTGGAATTGCATATTGAACAAGGTCCAGTATTAGACGTTGCTAATTTGCCAATCGGTATTGTAACAGGAATTTCAGGGCCACTTTGGTTGACTGTTAAATTGAAAGGCATGGCAGGACATGCGGGTTCTGTACCGATGCCAATGCGTAGGGATGCCTTACTTGGTGCGGCCGAAATTATAGTCGCCTTGAATGAAATCGCCACACAAGACCCTTCGACTCCTACTGTTGGTACGGTAGGTACTATCAATGTATTTCCTGCCTCTCGAAATATTATTCCTGAAGAAGTTAGTTTCACGGTTGATTTACGGGATATTGACTTAGATAGGCGTAATCGATATGAGAAACAATTGATGGATAAAATTGAGGCAATTACTAAAAAGCATCAATTAACTTATACTATCTCTGAAGATACAAATAGCGAACCTAGATATTGTGCAGAGTGGATTAAAGATATTTATCGTAACCAATTTAAAGCATTGGGATTAGAAGCAAGAGAACTGATGAGTGGTCCATTTCATGATTCTTTGGCACTATCTTATGCCTGTGATTATGGGATGATATTCATTCGTTCAAAGGATGGTATTAGCCACAATCCACTTGAGTATTCTTCTTACGAGGATTTATCCTTAGGAACAGAGGTTTTATATGGTGCTGTAGTGGAGATTTTGAAGAAATAGAATTTGGCTCATTATAAAATAAAATAAGAAAGGCTTCACATTATGTGACGCCTTTCTTATTTTTCCGATTGATCAATTACCAATTAAAACTGCAACCTGAAACTACCAAAAATGCCAAAATTATTTCGTTTCCCTGCATTCATATTGGGTGCAGGTGGAGGTGATGGATTTGGAGAAGGAGTTGTTCTATTTAATGGTGAAGGTGCAAATCGCCAAACCAAATCTATCCGAAAGCAATTGAATATATTATCTACCCCTGTACCAATTTCAGTATATGGTTTACTATGTAGGGTCTTTAATCGATAGTTGCCAAATTCTAATCTATTAAAAGTGTGATTATTCCCACTTAGGTCTCCCCAAACAGTTTTAAGATTCCAAAATTGACGCATTTTTGTTTTACGCATAAAAGGAATTAAGTTTAGTAACTTTTTCTCAAAGTTGTGTTCTATATTAAACCCTCCATAAACATCACTTACATACTCAAATCTGTTCATCAGATTGAAAGACTGTTTAGAATAATAAAGCACTTCATTTCCAGGATGTATCTCTAATAATGTAAAAGGAATATTATTGCCATCAACTTTACCACAATAACCCATATAATCCACTTTACCCCAACGAGGAATCCTAAATGTATGATTAATGTCCATTGAAATTTTTTTATAAGTATATTGTCCTCCAAATACCTTGGGAAAAGCCATTGCATATCCAACTTCTACAACGGGCAATTTCCCTTTTAAGGTAAAGGATTTCCGCCTTCCTTTAATTTTCCTTTCATCGGGTGCATATCGAAAATTTAAACCAATTTCAGTACTTTTCATGTCAATACTATCAAGCGTTTTGCTAAACGGAAGCGGATCGAAGGTCTGATAACGACTTCTATTTACAAAAAGTTTAGAAGAGATATTGAATTGCCAATCTCTATTAATAGAAAATTTATAACTTTCTAAATTGATGAATTTCTGAATAATACCATCTCTACGAATAAATCTACTAAACAAATTATCCATTGTGGCGTCATCATTATTGTTGAACCTTATTCTACCATTATCAAGGTCATTTGTGTAAGATGCGGCAATAGTCCAATCTTCATGATGATTAAACTTATAGGAAAACCCTACTTTTTCTTTCCATCGCTTATCTCCAATTCCATAGGCTAAATAGCCTGAAAGTTTCAAATGTTCACTAAATTTTTGATTGGTACCAATATCAAATCGAATTCTTGTTTTCTCCATACGGTTACTACTAAACCACTTAAACCAAGGTCCGATTTCAATTTTACCAATCTGTTTATATCCATCCACAAGAAATATGAGGCGATTACTATATGTTTTAAATAAGGGCATCTTCTTCAAAGTATCAATCATTTGATAAACTTTGGTTTCATTGCCATTCAAGTCCTCATGTCTGTTATTTTGCCAAAAAGTTCTATCAAAATTTTTGGCATTAGCGTTTACCGTGACCTCTTCTTTCTTATTATTTTTACTTAGAATGTCATTAATCAATTCTTGATTAACCTTAACATTTCGATAAGTCGTGGTTCTTCTTCCTATAAAACTCATTTGCTTTTTGCTAAAAGGAGATAAATCTGCAATCGTCTTATCCTTACTAAACATCCATACCGAATCATTCAGTTGTATAAACTCCTGAACGACTGTCATTCTGTTTACAAAATTAATATTCGCTGTAGGTGCCACCGTAATACTTGCTTTTTCAATCGCCCACGTTTTATCATGAATCCAACAATCACCAGTGAATGTATTAGTCCCTTCCTGCTTTGGAGTGAAGAATAAATGAAAGAAACGTTCTTTATTAATGAATTGCGTATCAGCACCCTTGTAGTTGTAGTATCTATCTCCAATCTTACTTAGTGGACCTATGAATTCCTTATCAATTAGTTTAATATAGTCCTGATATACATTTACTCGTTGACTAATTCCCCCCATAAACTGAAGTAACGTCTCATTCTTAATACCATTAGTTGAAACAGCTTTAATTACCTCTTTCACTTTGTGTGGGTCATTACTGTAATAGTAATCTGATAAGGACTCAGTGAGAAAGACGGGCAGAAAAGGTTTTGCTTCACTAACACTATCAATATTATCTAGCAAGAATCCAAAAGGTTTCAACATTTTTTTATTGTCAAAACTCTTTTTCTTGATATTATTAATATCAAGTTCCATCTTATTATACAACTCATAACTATAGTTATCGTACCTAAAAGGATTATTTCGCTCTTTATGCGAGACTACATTTCGCCACCACCTGAGCCCTTTATTAAATTTGGTTTTTACTTGTACTCCTTCATTTAAACTCGCCTCTTTTAAATAGATAATATTTACAGACGTATCGTGAAGTTTGGCAATAGGTAAAATGAAGTTTTCATAACCAACATATCGAATGATAATACTATCGGCTAAATTTTTATTACGTTTAATTATAAAATGCCCAACTGAATCAGTTAAAACACCGAAGCCTTCTTTTTTATAATAAACACTCGCAAAGGGAATAGGTTCCTTTGTAAACTCATTTAAAACTATACCTCTGAATATTAAGGATGATTGGTTAGATTGTGATAATGCAGTTTGACTAATCAACATTACTAAAATAAAAAGTAGGAAGACACTCATTAAGTTATCATACAATAATGACCTCTTTCTATTCCCCATATACATTACTGTTGTTAGTTATAGTTATTTTGACATTTTAATTATTTACAAATTAAAGCGTAAAATAGCAAACAAGCATTAATTAAAAAAAAGAATAAAAGATTTCGTTTTCGAAGAAAGTAGTAATTATCTAATGAAAACTTTTTAAGTGACTAATTCTATAAAAAATCTCATTTACTTTTACTAAATCAATTCACTTTTCAAAGAATACAATGGTCCATCAGGATGTTTCGGGTTATAATCTAGTTTGCATTCATTTGGTACTACTACTAAGTCCATCAATTCCATAGGAACAGCAACGCAAAAAAGTGGAGGCGTGACGCATAAAACACTAACCGTCACACATTTCAGTACAATCGATAGGCATTTAAGAGCAGGCGTAATGCATATAATTACAATCGTCACGAAAGAAATTTAGGAAGTCACGCTTTTAAGAACAGGCGTGATGAAAAAAGAAACAGGCGCAACGCAAAAAAGTAGAAACGATACGCTAAAAATAGAAATCGTATGAATTATAAGAAAAACCAACCGCCCTCTCCTACCCTCCTCTTTTACTTTGTAAAGTAAAACCAATTGTAGTACCCACATCAACTTTACTTCTTACATGCATAATTTGATTATGTGCTTCAACGATGTGCTTACAAATAGCAAGACCAATACCTGTACCTCCGATATCGCGACTCCTACCGATATCGGTCCTATAAAATCGCTCGAAAATCCTGTCTATATGTTCTTCAGCAATACCAATTCCATCGTCGCTAAATTCTATTAACACATGCTGTCCATCGGTAGAATAAATACTAGCTACAATTGTTCCGTTCTGCTTGCCGTATTTAGTAGCATTTTCTGTTAGATTATTAATGACTTGTCTTATTTTTTCTTTGTCGGCAAAAACAGTCACAGGCTGTTCACATCCCTTTTTGATCGAGCATTTTATATTTTTCTGATTTGTTCGGATAGAAAGACTTTCAAATACATCTTTAATCAAATCTTGAATACAGAAATTTTCTTTGTATAGAGGTTGTTCTCCACATTCAAGCCGAGTTATTTCATCTAAATCCTGCATTAGATTAACCATCCTATTTACATTCTTGGCAGTATTTTCTAAAAAACGTTTACTTACTTCAGGATTATCAATTGCGCCATCTAATAAGGTATCAACATATCCCTGAATGGCAAATATTGGAGTTTTGAATTCATGAGAAAGGTTTTGCAAGAATTCTTTACGATAAGCTTCATTATTCTTTAATGTTGCAATTTCTTCTCGCCTTTGTTCGGCCCATTTTTCTACATCCTCGCTAACCTCTTCAATACTTTTTCGGGGAAGTATATATTTGTAATATGTCTCTTCTCTTTTACTTGCTTTAGTTTGATAAATAAATTTGTAAATGAGTTTTATTTTCCTATAAATGAATAACTCCATTACAAAAGCAATTAAAAAGAAGCTTAACAAAAAGACCACTATTAAAGAAACGATACCTGCCCAAAAGTTTTCGAAAATAAAGAAACCGGTACCTATTGGAAAAGCAATCAAAAAAGCAGTAAAAGCTGAAAGTTGTCGGGGAGAAAGATTTTTTGTTGAAAACATAGCAGAATCGTTTTAAGTGTTAATTAGTTGTGAAGATAAAGAAAACGGTGTTCACTTGTTATCAATATACTATGAAAAGGTGGCTTATAACATAAACATACCATTCAAAAAATCTGTTGTTAGATCTAAAAGATAAATTAGTTTGATTTTAATCGATTTTAGATGGTCAACTTTCTAAAATCTTATACAATAAGTTTTTTGAAATCATTCAATTTACAATTCAAATTTATACCCCACTCCTTTTACCGTAGTAATACAATCAATACCGAGCTTTTGGCGTATTTTTCTAATGTGTACATCAATAGTACGATCACCAACTATAACATCCTTTCCCCATATCTGTGAAAGAATTTCATTTCTCAAGAACACTCGTCCGGGTTTGTCTGCAAGCAGATGCAATAATTCAAACTCTTTTTTTGCTAAAACAATTTCGTTACTATTAATAGTCACAACATACCGAAGGGTATCAATCGTAATATTGTCAATAATCAATATTTTAGATTCCTCATCTTCCTTAATAACACGTCTAAATAATGCATTTACCCTACTTATTAAAACTTTTGTACTAATTGGCTTGCTTACATAATCGTCACCACCAATTTCTAGACCTCTAATAGTAGATGACTCATCATTCATGGCAGTCAGAAAAATAATTAATGTCTTTTGAAATTGAGGAAGACTTCTTAATACCTGACAAACTTCCATGCCTGTTTTGCGGGGCATCATTACATCAAGAATTATAAGATCGGGAAGTACAGCTTTGGCTTTTTCTATCGCTTCTTGCCCATTCTTAGCAGTGTGAATTTCATATCCTTCTCTAGTAAGATTATAGCTGATAATCTCGAGTATATCCGGCTCGTCATCTGCAATCAAAATACGCTTAGCGTTTAATTCCATATCATCAGTTATTTTGCAAAAGTAACTTTAAGTGTATTCACTTTATAGATGTTAATATTATCAAATTGTTAACTAAGTTATTCAATTAAAATCAACAGTTACGGTATCTTGTATTTTCGTAACTATTTTCGCAACATGAACAGATTTTATTTATTCATACTATTAATCCTTACTATAGCCTCTAACTTGTATTCGCAAGAAGAGATTCCAATGCCAAAAATTCCCTTAATAAGGCAACTATTTCATGTAAACATAGATGATGCTAAAGAAAAAATTATCAAATTGAATACTTTTGATGGTAAAACTTTCTTTGCTAGCAATGATTCCTTAAAAAATAATGAAATAACACGGATACTAAGGGTACATATCAATAATCTACAGGCAACGATTGAACTAGACTCTACTTTTTTGGAAAATGACAAGTTCATTTGGCTAAGAGCAATTGAAAATTTATTATCCGATTTTATCTTTAATTATAAGACTCATACTATTTCAGGAAATGATTTAGGCACTTTAATTACTTCTTTTGAAGAGGCGATGACATTAGAAAGGAAACAACAATCAATTGCTCCTATTATTTACAAAAATAAATTTGAAATCAGCAATATTATCTTTCAGAATGCGGCCTTTGCGAATAATGTGGGTAATAAGCTTTCAAAAGACTACTTATTATTGAAAATATGTAAAAAACAACCAAATAACATACTTAGGATCTTAAATAATAATCCTACTGTTTACTATGCCGACAGCCTCATTACAGTGGCTGCCTACAGAAATCAGGAAGAGCTATATAATTATGCAGCTTCGCCAAATGCTATTGGGGATACCATCAGAAACTCAAGAAATTCGCTAGTACGTATCATTAGCAGATTGGCAAAAAAGAATACCGGCAGGATGTATTTTCCGTTCCTCGATTTATTAGCAAAGGGCAAAATTAAGATTGATAGCGTAGAAAAGGCTTTGCAAAATGATGAGTCTTACTATAAGTTACTAGTTAGTACACAAATTGGATATGCAGAAAGAATGAGTCGTGCAGATACGCCCCTTGTTTATAAGACGCTAGTAGATAAATTAGAGAGTAAGGCTGTTGATGATTATATTGACGAAATAAATGCGCTACATGACGAGAAATCTGATGCTGTTAGATTTAGAAAAATTGATAGCCTCTCCCCTGCCGAACTCTACTATTTGTGTGTTTTAGGTGAAGAACAAATTTATACGAGTAGTTATTTAGGCGTATATAAGCGAATCTTTGAAAGGATGAAAGTAGCTCGCTCAGACTCATTACTAAAAAAAGTTAATTATGACTATTATAAGAAGTTTATCAAGATGGCGGCTTCCTATAATATGTTGGAAGATTTTTTAAGCAGGATGGATACTAGTACATCGGACAAATTAATGCGGAGTTTTGTGAATGACCTTGCCTCGAAAAACACATTGGAAGATGCTGTAGATGTAGCCGATTCATACTCGAGTATTTCAAATAAAAAACTAAGAAGTTTGATACTTGATCAGATACAAAAGAACCTTTTTGAAGATACAACAATCAACAAGCGATCACAAACCATTTATAGGTTATTATATATCATTTTCCTTTCGATGGATCCTGAAAACCATATTGACCTAACAAAACAATTAGGTATTAATCCCATATTTGCAATGCCCAATAAGTTATTACAGGACACACTTGGACGGGTTATCATTCAACAATTTTTTTATGGTGATAAGGACGGGAAACACATTTTTGATGCCTTCCTTGAGAAGTTTAGAAATGAGAATTGGCGAATTATACAATCACCAGAATGGGTGGAAGTTAAATCGGTGCGAGGTTCTAAAGTCCATATTTATGCAAACAAACCGTTAGACGCAGAACAGGATCTTGACACACAAGCTCAAAAGGATTTGATATTTTATTTAGATTCACTGAATTTACAACCTACTGTTGTTATTCATAGAGGGCATAGTTATTATCTCAAATCCACAATTGACCAATTATCTTCTTCAGCAAAAGTGGTTCTATTAGGGAGTTGTGGAGGTTATCAGAGCTTGAGTAAAGTATTAAATATATGTCCACAGGCACATATTATTTCTTCAAAACAAGTGGGAATGGGGATTATCAATCAGGGCTTAATTAATGTTATTACCGAACAATTAAGAGAGGGAAAAGATTTAAATTGGCCTGCAATATGGAAAGGACTTACTGCTAAATTTGATGATATAAAGGACAAAGAGAAGTTTAACGACTATATTCCTCCCTATAAAAACTTAGGTGCCATTTTTATTATGGCTTATGACAAGGCAATGGAATAGTTTGTTTAGTTATCGAAAGTTACAAGTAACTAGCTGAATTTTCTCCATCAACGAATTAATAAAAGACTTTAAAAATAATTCATTACACTTTACATAAGTGCGAGAGTATAATTCCTGTAGCTACGGCAGCATTTAGGCTTTCGGCTCCACCAATTTTTGGAATAGTAATTGGATTCGTAATCAATGGCAACAACTCTTTATTTATCCCTTGTCCTTCATTACCAATCAAAATAATCCCTTCTTCAGGTTTAGATATACCGTAAACAGTTTGCCCATTTAACAAAGCCCCAAAAATTGGAACATTGGCATTTTCTAAAACTGATTTCAATTCGGCATAAAATACTTTTACCCTCAAAAAACTTCCCATAGTCGCTTGAATTACTTTAGGATTGTAGAGTTCCACAGTTTGATGACTACAAATTATTTGATTTATCCCAAACCAATCGGAAATCCGAATGATTGTACCCAAATTTCCAGGGTCTTGAATACCATCTAAGACAAGCGTTAAGTTTCTTGAAATTTGGGGCAATTCAGTTGATGTGGGTTGATGCACGATTGCTAAAACTTGATTAGGTGTTTGCAAACTAGAAATACGTGCCAATTCATCGTCAGAAACAACTGTCGTAATCAGATTTTTAGGATTACTTTCTGATTGCCATTTTTCGGTTGCAAATATTTTTTTTACACGATAGTCGCTTTGTATTATTTCTTCCACCAACTTTACACCCTCAGCTATAAATAGCCCTTCTTTTTGTCGTTGCTTTTTATGGCATAAAGATTGAATAACTTTGACTTCATTTTTACTTAACATAAATTATGTATTTAATTCGCAAAGCAACTTTTACTATCAGAACCCTTTACTTGTTATGCTTTGCACTTTTTATAGTTTCTTGTAACATTGTGAGAAATTATCCCAAAAACATCCCATTTGTTTATGCAAACAAAATTGCAATAAAAGGCAATATTACCAAAGATGAAAGAAAAAGACTCACAGAAGATTTAAACAACTATTGGGATGACAGTTTAAAGGCAATAAAAGTGCGTGAAATTGGATTTATTTATAAGCAAAGAAATCCTCCTGTTTTTGATAATAACAATATCATTAGAAGCAAAAACTTTATGAATGCCTATCTAAACTCACAAGGCTACTATTATGCAACTTTTAAACCTAACCATCATTTCGATACCCTAAAAAATCAGATAAGAACAACAGTATCTTTTGAAATTGCAATTGGAAAAAGTATCAGAATTGACTCTGTTACATATAATATGATTGATACGACGAAGAACCCAATAGATTCAACATTACAAAAGTTGACACAGCTTCAGATCAAGAACTCTTTATTGAAAACAGGCAAGTCGTATACTAAAGAAAGTGTAAATAGTGAATTAGACAGGCTACTTGGTTGGTATCATCAAAATGGATATTACAGATTTACTCGTGACAATATTTATGCTTTAATTGATACTTTAGACAATCGATTTTTAACTCTTACACTAGATCCTTTTCAACAAGCAGCTTTGATTGAAGCAGCCGAGAAGAAAAGAAAAGAAAATCCTGGCTGGAAAATTTCAATTTGGGAACGCCCCGGAAAAGATTCTACAGCAACTCAACAGTTTTATGTTGGCAAACTTTACTATTATCCTGATTTAAAAGATTCGTATAATAACGTTGATTCTATCTATAAAAGAAAAGATTTCTCAAACATCACTCACAAAGAGATGACTCTTTTTTATACGGAAGATAAATTTCGCTTCAGACCACTAAGAGAACATACTTATTTGCGAAATGGAGATTTATATAATGAAGAGGCCTATTATAAGTCGGTAAATCGTCTTTCACAAATTGGGGCATGGAAACAAGTTGAAATTAAATCGCAATTAAGAGGAAAGGATAGTATTGACTTTTATTTTTTCATGATACCTGAGAAAAAACAGGGATTTACAATTGATCAGGAACTAAGTAGGAATACGGGCGATATTGCTTCAGGCAACCTTTTAGGTATCGCCACAAACTTTACTTACAAGAATCGAAATATTGCCAAACAAGCCATTCAATCGTTAACATCGCTAAGGTTTGGAGTAGAATTGAATATTGATAAGAATAATAGTGCAGCTACTAATTCCTTACTTCAAACTACTCAAATAAACTTGAGTCATTCCTATATTTTCCCTAGAATCATTCACCCCTTTCAACACTGGAGTTTGTTAAATACTCTTGACAATAAAAAAACATTGTTAACAATTTCTGGTGCTTACACCGATAGAAAAAGACTTTATAAATTAAGTTCATTAGTAGGAAACTGGGGTTATCAATGGAATAAAGGAAGTAATACCTGGTTGTTTAAACCCATAAATGTAGAATTATATAAGGTAGATACATTAGCAGGTTTGGATAGTCTGTTTGTAACCACACCTTTCTTGAGAAACTCATTTAAAAATGGGAAAGTGGTAGGTATTAGTCTATCCTATTCAAAGACATTCTCAAGCAAAAATGATCCTTCCCTTAACCATTACATTCGATTTGGATATGAAGAAAGTGGAGTATTAATCAGTCAATTGTTTCCCTCAATCAATAATGTGTATGGATATAATAAAATAGAAGGGGAATATCGATTTATCAAGAAGTATCGTAAAGATGAGTTTGCTGCTCGTCTTTTTGCGGGTGTAGGTCTTCATGGTAATCAATCATTACCTGTATTTAAACAATACTTTTTGGGTGGTCCAAACAGTATGCGTGCTTGGGGGCTTCGTCAATTAGGACTAGGTTCATCTTTAAGTAGTGATACATCTACAAGTAGTTATACGGATAGATTTGGAGACTTTGCTGTAGAAATGAACCTTGAGTATCGTTTTACTTTGGGCATGATTGCAGGTGTTAAAATTGGTAGTGCTGTTTATTCAGATATTGGTAATATCTGGAATTTAAATACACAACCAAATACTCCAAACGCAACTTTTAATATTGGAAGACTCGACAGAGATTTAGCAGTGGGTATAGGGACGGGTTTACGTTTCGATTTCTCCTACTTTCTAATCCGTCTTGATTGGGCATACAAGTTAAAAGATCCTGCCCGACAAATTAATAATGGATGGATGAACCCTATAGATTTCGAATGGACAAGTAAACGTAACAACGGAGTTCATATAAAAAACTATGCATTTCAATTGGGGATAGGATTACCTTTTTAGATGAAAATGGTATAAAATATAAATAGGGCTCTTTTTCTCAATTTCAAAATAATGATAAAGTTTTCACATGATTTAACTTGGATAACGCTATCCCAATTAGGCAAAGGCATTTCTGCTCAAGCCTCTAACAGAACCATCCTGTAAAGCATCCCTTCAAAAGGCTCTTGCTATCCAATCTTTCAAATTATTCTTTTTTCCAAATGGTAAAACAAGTTTCTCACTGTAATTACATATTGGTTACACTTTTTTAGCCCTTATTGCCTATTCATTCAGTAAGAATCTAGATTTGTGACTATCATTTTATATGTTAGAATGTATTTAATGGGTTGAAAACTTAAAGTCATAAAAAGGGCAATTTAATTGTTTGTTTTAGAAAACTAATTGTCAGATGGTTAAGAAACAGTCAATCATTTCATGTGTTTTATAGTTATCAATTGAAAATGCTACAGCAAAAGTCCTACATATCCCATCAACATATTATTTCAAAATCAATTAGTATTAAACAAATAGTAAAATAAGAGAGAGAGGAGTTTCTTTGAATACAATTATTTCCCCTCTTTAATAGCAATACGGAGTATCCCCAGAAGTACTTAGAGTTACGAACCTCATAAAGTGAAATTTCATTGTACCTTAACTATTTTAAAAAAACGTTTTGTAATGACATCTATTTACTCAACTGTCTTTGAGTAAAAGTAAGATTTGGAATTCAAAGAATTTACTGAGTCAATGAAATAAGTATATTATCCATTTGCTCAAAGACTTAAAGCTAAAGGGATGTAAGTATTGTTGACTTAATAGTTATAAAGCTATTAAACATCATTTTTTATAGTAGAAGAATTATTACTTAACTAAAAACAAATTATAGTTTTGAATAGAATCATTTCTTTAAAGTTTTTTTCAGAATTCGTTATATTCAAATTATTTCAAATTCGATTATTAATTATTGAATTTCAATAGATTTAACACTCTATTTACACGCCAAACCTATAATTTTCTTATATCAACTACATACATTTTGTACTTGCTATTATAGATAACTAATATTACAGTACAAATTGATGTCTGTAATAGTAGTTAATACTATTAATGGAAAATTTTATTGTCAATTATTATTTCTCTTTAACTAAATCGCTTTATATGCTAATACAGCTAAATACATGTTGTTTTATTCATTTATGACTTAAGTATCTATTGATTTCTTTAAGATTCGAAAATGGGAAAATCTCCCCTAATATTTGGATTTAATAGATGGTAAATTATCCTAATTCTACTTTTTTAAACGATATAAAACAAGTTAGCTACTAAACAAACATATTATTTATGAAGAATAGGGTTCTTTCAATTGTAGGTATTTTAATTGCATTGCAATGCCTTTCCAATTCAGTTTTTGTGGAACACAAAATTCTGGTATTGGATGCGTTTAATGTTATTGAACAACAAATTCCAAAGAAATCAAAGGAAATTAGTAAGGATAGAACAGTCAAATATTTTGGTAAGTATCATCCCATGCCCATCGTTAATGTTAAGCCTGAAGGTTGGTTGAAAGAAATATTAACACGCCAAAAGGATGGTCTTGGCATCCATCATGCAGAATCAGGATACCCTTTTAATACCTGTCTTTGGGCAGGAACTATTCCTACTTTGAAAAATGTGCACACCCCTTCTTGGTGGCCCTATGAACAATGTGCATATATGGTTGATGGTCTTTACCGTTGCGGCTTGGCAATTGGCGATACTGTGTTGACAAACCTTGGACAAAGGAATCATGATTTTATTCTCAACAATCCTCAAGATAATGGTCAATTGGGTTTGAGTTTAATTAACAACACGCAATGGCCCTTTACGGTTTTTGTTAGGTCGTTAATGGCAAATTATGATGCATCCCATAACCCTGCTATCTTAGATGCATTGACCAAACATTTTCTGTCTTTACATAATGATAAATGGGATGGAAGGGATGTTTGTATCATAGAAAGTATGTGTTGGACCTATAGTCATACTAAGGACAAACGATTATTAGCTAAAGCAGAACATATTTGGGCTGATTTTCAGACTCAAAAAAGCAAAACTGGTACTGTATTTAAGTTGGCAAACATGATAAACTCCGATTCCGTTCATGGTCATGGAGTAACTTGCGCAGAACTTGGTAAGCAGCCTGCAATCCTATACTTATACACCGGAAAAGAAGTATATAAAAAGGCTGCCGAAGGTTTCTTTAAGGCATTGATTAGAGACCACATGCTTGTGGATGGCGTTCCCTCTTCAGCACTCACTGAAATGGAAAACCTTGGCGGCAAACATGCTGAATCACCTCATGAAACCTGCGATATCATCGACTATTCTTGGAGTATGGGTTATCTATTACAAGCAACCGGCAATAGTGATTGGGGTGATAAAATTGAGCGTTGTATCTTCAATGCAGGATTTGGTGCAATTAGTAAAGACTTTAGGTCTCTTCAATATTTCTCCTCACCCAACCAGATCATTGCGGCCTCTAAAAACCCAATTTCTGCAAAAGAACATTTAGAATATGGAGATAGGTGGGCTTACCGTCCCGGTGGAGAACCTGCTTGTTGCTCGGGAAACGTCCACCGCATGTTTCCCAATTTTCTAAGCGGACTTTGGCTTTCAGATAATGAAAATGGTATTGTTGCATCTCAATATGCCCCAAATGTCTTACATGCTAAAGTTGGAAAAAATCAAGTGGATGCTACAGTTTCCGAATTGACTAACTATCCATTTTATGGTAAAATTGTTTTCAAACTTAATGTTTCAAAAGCGACCAAATTCCCTTTCACCTTTCGAATTCCTGAATGGGCTGAAGGTGCAACATATAGTATCAATAACGGTAAGTCAATTGAAGTAAAGGCAGGTGGTTTTCATACTATTAACCAAGTTTTTAAATCAGGTGATGAGATTGTGCTAAACCTGCCCTTGCAAGTTAAAAAGGAAACACCCGTTGCAGGAGGCGTTAGTTTGACCCGTGGTCCCTTATTGTTTTCTTTGAATATAAAGGAAGATGCAAAACCTATTTCCTATCAATTGAAGACTAGTGCCAATTTTCCGGCTTGGGAAATTAAACCAGCCACAGCTTGGAATTATACCCTATCCCTAAAAGATATGTTTGAAAAATCCGATATTAAAGTGGTAGAAAGTAAATTGAGTGGTTTCCCATTCGACACCGACAATTCTCCAATAAAACTAATTGTACAAGGCAAACCAATACTAAAATGGAACAGTACTAAGGTTTCTCCCTCCTTACCAAATGCTGATTTTGAAACAGGAGAAGCCCAATCGCTAGAACTCGTTCCAAGTGGAAGTACCCGATTAAGATTGAGTATTTTTCCTATTGAATTAGGTAAATAAATGAAAAGGAATAAAGGGTTGTCAAATAATTTTTTCTAAAAAGACTCAAGTGTTTTTCCTACGATATTTGAATCATTTAAAGCGCCCCGTAATACTTCTATTTCGAGGCGCTTCTTATTCTCCAAAACTCATCTCTAATGCAAAAAATCCGCCTTCCATATAATTGTACTCAATTTCACGTTCCTAAAATAAGGTGTCCGTGTCATTGCGAAAGCCTCCATATTTTTTGCAAAGCCCTCCATGTTGTTTGCGAAAGGCTCCATGTTGTTTGCGAAAGGCTCCATG
>CANCPA010000052.1 GCA_947379895.1 Chitinophagaceae bacterium
TGCGGAAACTCGGTTCATAAACACCTAATTTTCCATCAGATTCAAAACTTTTCGACACCTTAACGGTGTAAACGTTTGCAACTTTTTCTGTTCCCATTTTCTCCTTTTTTGCCCATTTTACTGACAAGCTATTTCAGGAGATGACAGAAGGCTAGTTTCAAACATCAGATAATCTTAATTGGTAATGTTTTTTCCAAAATCTTATCTTGTAAGTAATTTCATTTTGTTGCATTGATGAAATTATTTTTTGATTAAGCCTTTTTGTGTTTGTTTTTTAATAATTACTTAAAATATAGGATTCGATTTTGAACTTAGGTTGAATCTCTTACATTTACAGCAAAATATATAAATTAGAATATGAAGTATTTAGTTGGATTTGTTTTATTTTTCTTCGCATTGATTACATCTTTTGCTCAGGTAAAAAAAGTTCCTTCAAAACCTGCAAACAAACAAACAACAGTTGTTGCCGCTTCTACTACAAACATTTCATTGACATTGAAGCCCTATAAAAATGTTTGGGTATATCTTGGTAGTTATTATGGAAAGGGAAAAACATTGGTTGACTCTGTTAAAGTAGATGAAAATAGTCATGGAGTTTTTAAGCCTGCCAAAAAATATACTCCCGGAATTTATTTTGTTGTTTCGCCCACTTATACAATTTTGTTTGAGCTTTTAATGGATGAGAGTCAACATTTTTCCATTGATGCAGATACTCTTAGGAGAGAGAATGCAATTATTACAGGTTCAACAGAAAATGATTTATTTAAATCTTACTCTCAGTATTCTGTTTCTCAGGGTAAATTACTATCTGATTTAGGTGAAAAATATAAGAAAGCGGCGAATAAGGAAGATTCCGCCTCGTTAAAAGCTCAAATAATTAAAGAAAATAAAGCGCTACAAGATTATCGCGATGATTTAATTAAGAAACATCCGAATGCACTATTATCTGCTTTGTTGAATGCAATGAAACAACCCGACTATCCGCCAATTCCTGTTGTTAATGGAAAGGCAGATTCATTATATCCATATCATTATGTGAAAGATCATTTTTGGGATGATGTTGAATTTAACGATGACAGATTATTGCGTACTCCATTTTTTGAACCAAAGATCGATAACTTTTTCAAAACATTAGTAGTGAATGATCCTGATAGCATTTTTAAAGAAGTGAATTATATGCTATTATATGCCCGTACAGGAAAGGAAATGTATCCTTATTTGCTCACAAAATTTACTAATAAATACATTAATCCTGAATATATGGGACAGGATAAAGTCTTTATTAAAATATTTGAGAACTTTTATGCAAAAGGAGATACCACTTTTTTAAATGCTGCAAGTAGAAAAACAATTATTGAACGGGCATATAGCATGATGGCGAATCAATTAGGAAATCCTGCACCGGCTTTGGATTTGTCAGATACATTGGGAAAAACTGTTTCTCTATATAACTTAAAAGGGAAATTTACGTTTCTTGTTTTTTGGGATCCTACTTGTGGACACTGTAAATCGGAATTGCCTAGAATTGATTCAATTTACAAAGCAAGGTGGAAAAATTTAGGTATAAAGCTGTTTAGCATCAATGTTAGTACTGCTGCAAATACTACTGAAGAATTGAAGAAGTTTATTCATGAAAAAAAGCTTGATGAAGGATGGACTTATGCATCACAAACAAAAGAGGCGAGAGATGCTGAACAACAGGCAGGATTGCCAAATTATCGACAATTGTATGATGTATACAAGACACCTACTTTGTATTTATTGGATGAAAAGAAACAGATTATCGCAAAACAGTTGAGTATTGAACAGTTTAATGATATTATTACTGCCAAATTAAAGTCAAAAACTAATTTATAATTGATCTGGTATATTTAATTAAATATCAATTATTCACATTTTATTATACATCATCAATTTTTAATTATCAATTATTAGTATGAAGTTTTTATTGTTGTTTATTGGGTTATCATTTTCAATCAATGCTTGTTTATTTAGTCAGACTTTATTTTTATATGGAGATAAGAGAGTCAGTAAACAATCGTTTTTGAAGGCTTTTAATAAGAATCCTCCTTCGAAAGAGGAACGTAGAAAGGCATTAGATGAATATCTTGGTTTATATATCAATTATAAATTAAAAGTACAAGCAGGTTATGATGAAGGACTAAATACTCAACCTGCATTTGCTCAAGAAAGTAAGACCTTTAAGAAGCAAATAGCTGATAATATTATTAATGATGAGGCGGGAATACATAAATTGACAGAAGAAGCTTTTCAAAGAGGTATGAAGGATATTCATGTTTCACAAGTTTTTGTTGAAATAAAAGGAGGAGATACTGCTAAAGCATTTCAGCAGATAAATTTGGCCTATAAGGCTTTGCAAGCAGGTAAGGCTTTTAATGTTGTTTCTAAAGAATTTTCGACTGATGAAGCTACCAAAAAGACTCAAGGCGACCTTGGGTATATTACCGTATTTACTTTAGGTTATGACTTTGAGAATCAGATTTATACTTTAAAGCCTAATAATTATTCAAGACCATACCATAGTAGTTTTGGATATCATATTTTTAAAAATATGAATGAAAGACCTGCTTTTGGAAGAAGAAAGATTGCACAGAT
Organism: Chitinophagaceae bacterium; assembly: GCA_947379895.1. Taxonomy (GTDB): domain Bacteria; phylum Bacteroidota; class Bacteroidia; order Chitinophagales; family Chitinophagaceae; genus Parasediminibacterium. Next base: position 2,617 of record CANCPA010000052.1, read on the forward strand.
ACTTATTTCGATGCCGCCTGATGTGAAAGATGCTGAAAAGAAAAACTATAAATCTTTAGCAGATAGTATTTATCAATTAATTCAGAAGGGAAGTACTTTTGAGAGTATGGCAACACAATATAGCAATGATTACAAAACAGCAAATAATGGTGGTCTGATTGGTGAAATAGGAGTGGGGGATTATGATACAGCTTATGAAAAGAAAGTATTTTCTTTAAAAAATGTTGGCGAAGTAACAAAGCCATTTGAGAGTCCTTTTGGTTTTCATATTGTAAAACTTTTAGAAAAGAAAATGGCATCTAGGGATCTAAATGATGCGAATGCTGTTGCCTTGATGAAACAACAAGTTGAAAAAGATGAACGTCTTGCCTTGTTTAAAAAGAAGATTTTAGAAAACAGATGGTTGGTAGTGACAAAATTCAAGTTGGCGAGTTATGATACAAATGCTTTTAGAAGATATACTGATAGTAATATTTTAGGCAAGATAACAAATGGCATTAAAGAGATTTCTGATACCACTATCTTATTTACTTTTGAAAAAAAGAAAATAAATGCATCAGATTGGGCAGTGTACATCACAAAGTATTTAAATAAGGCATTACCTGATTACAGTGCTAAATTTAAAGAATTTATCAACTATTCATGTACTCTGTATTATACCGATAACATTGATTTATATAGTGAGTCAATGCAAGAACAAGCACAAGAATTTGATGAGGCAAATGTACTTTTTGCTGCAATGGATAGGCATGTATGGGGGAAAGCAGGTTCGGATGTTTCGGCATTGAAGGATTACTATAGTAAACATAAAGATAAATATCAATGGGCTGCGAGTGTAACCGCTTTATATGTTAACTGTAAAACGAAAGCTGAAGCGGTTGATGTGGCTGCTAAGATTAAGGCAACGCCATTACAATGGCGTTCAATTGCAACTGCAGGAGGAAACGATATTAATATTGATAGCAGCCGATATGAAGTAACACAATTACCTATAAAGCAATTCCTTGAATTTAAGGAGGGATTTGAAACCATACCTGAAAAGAATCCAAATGATGATGGATTTACTTTTGTTTATGTTTTGCAACCTCATCCACAGAAAGAACAACGTAGTTTTGAAGATGCAAAGGGTATGGTAACTAATGATTATCAGGAAGTATTAGAAGTTCAGTGGATTGAATCTTTAAAGAAACAGTATCCGATTACAGTTAATCAATCAGTTTGGAAAACAGTACAATAATTATTTGTATTTAGGTAAGTGAAAATAGAAAAGCCCTTGAAGAATTTAATTCTAGGGCTTTTTATTTAATTGAGAAAATATTACTGAATAAATGATGTGTCTTAAATCCAGATTACGCAATAGGACTCTATTACAATTCAAAACTACTTCAAACAAGGCTTTTACTTGATTTATTTGACTTCAACGTAAATTTATTATGTCATCAGTCAAAAAATCTGAAAAAAAAATTTGTCTTTTTTGTATTTCTGAATTTCATAAAGTGTCTATTGCGTAATCTGGGTTAAACCAACAAATCTTTAATTAGGTTGATAATTAACATCAAGAATAATTCGGAGTGTTGTGGCGGTTGTTATCAAGACTTGCTTGTCATTTACCCTACATTCACCAAACAGCATGATGTTATAAATATGTGGAGAAGCATGTTCAAGGACACAGGTACACTACATATTAGTGACAAGTAAACCTCTTAGTTGTGTGCTTGTTCCACAGAAAGATGACAGCTACTTGTCAAGAGTAAGGCTGGCACTTGTGTGGTACAAGACAGACAGGGGTTAACAACGTGTTAGGTAAGTGTGTTGTTTGAGAGGAACACCTGTCACTTACTACACAACTTTCCTCACAAAAGCGACAGGTGAATGTGTTTATCAAGACAGGCATACATCATAAACTCCACAGGTGAGGATAATATTAAGATGGGGTACTCGTCATCATATTTAGTACTAAATGGCTTATTGAATACAGGTTAGATTCTCATAAAAAACCAATTCCTATATCTAACTATGTGAAATATTCAAAAAAAAATGGAACGAACTGAAAATAATATTAATCCTTATGTTTCGTTTTGCAAACCATTTTTTTAGTATTTTAAAATACAACGGAGTAACTATTTATAGAGTAAATATTTTTTTCTGATTGATTTAAATGCCTGAAGTTTAGGTTGCCAACTTGCTCTTATCTCTTCAATTGATTTACCCGTTTTGATTTGTTCCATTAAATCTTTATTACCTGCTAATTTATTAAAGAAATAATCGGGCAAACTACTTTTTTGTGTACTTAAAAAGAAGCTATCCTTTTGAGGGAATAATTGGAAAGCCTTTATAAGATAACTGATTTGAAGTTGGTTGTTAATGTTGTTGAGTACTTCATTATCCCTTTCATAAATGTTCCACCCGTAACAGTTTTTGTTTTTAAATTTAGGAGATGTTGCACCTTCTTTTGATACGGGCATGAAGTTGTAGAGTGTATCGGGTAATGAGGGATGGCCAAATATACAAAATGGGTGAGGAGTACCTCTTCCTTCACTTAAAACAGTTCCTTCGAAAAAACAGGTTGATGGATAACAATAGATAGAAGCCATGTCGGGTAAATTTGGAGAAGGCTTTATGGGTAAAATATACCTACTGTTATGTGTATAATTCTTACATGGGATGACAGTAAGTTTGAAGTTTTTGTGTTTTTCTTCAAACCCAAGAAGATGAGTCAAGTAGGTTTGTTCATCTTCTTTATGAATATATTTCCAATCGAGCCACTTTTCTCCAAGAAGCATTTGAGCGTATTCACCAATTGTCATTCCATAAACAACAGGAATAGGTTGCATGCCTACAAAACTTGCTTGTTCTTTTTCTAAAACAGGACCATCTATATAAAATCCATTTGGATTAGGTCGGTCGAGAATAATTAAGGGTTTATTAAATTGAATGGCACTTTCCATAAAGCCCTGAAGAGAAGAAATATAGGTGTAAAACCTTACGCCCACATCTTGAATGTCAAATACTAGTATATCAATGTCATTTAAATCAATGGCATTAGGCTTTGTTTTTTTTCCATATAAAGAAACGATGCTAATACCTGTGGTTTTATCAATATTATTATCAAGTTTTTCGCCTGCATCCGAATTGCCTCTAAATCCATGTTCAGGAGCAAATACTTTAATAATATTTATTCCAATATTATGAAGTGTATCAATTAAGTGTCGATTGCCAATTGTGCTTGTTTGATTAGCAAACAAGCCTACTCTTTTTCCTTTCAATAAGGGAAGATATTGTGTGGTTTGATAAGCACCGGGTAAAATAGGTTGGTAGGGTCGTATCTGTGAAAATAAGTGATACGACGATATTAATAAAAATAAAATCAGGGCTATTCTCATCATTAAGTGTATAAAAATATGGGAAAATAAATAAAATAATTGTCCCGTGTATAATAGGACTGTATTTTCGTTGCGGTTGTTAATTAAATTACACACAAAAAGCAAAAAATGCAACAAGTAAAATCAGGTGACACAATTAAAGTTCACTACCACGGTACATTGACTGATGGTTCAATTTTCGATTCTTCTAATGGTCGCGAACCACTAGAATTTGAAGTGGGTAGCGGTATGGTAATAGAAGGCTTCGATAGTGGCGTATTAGGAATGTCGATTGGTGAAAAGAAAACCATTTCTATTCCTGCTGAACAAGCTTATGGTAATCCTAGAGAGGATATGTTTATGGAATTTCCTTTAGATAGATTTCCTGCAGACATGGTGCCTGAAGTTGGAATGCAGTTGAACATGAGTAATAATGAGGGTGACCAATTTCCGGTTGCAATTGTTGAGATTGCAGAAGAATATGTTGTTCTTGATGGGAATCATCCTTTAGCAGGAAAAGATTTAGTCTTTGATCTTGAGTTAGTAGAAATAACACCAAAATCACTTATTATTACTCCATAAAGAATGGCTTTGGAAAAAGAAATTGGCAGAACAGAATTTAAACTGTTCTGCTTTTTTTTGAATTTTATTTCGAAAAGAATAGCCAATAGCTTATTTAAAGAAGATGAATTTAAAGGTATATTTTAGAGACTTTAATAGGAAGCGACATCAACGAAATGTGCTTGAGATAATGGTTTTTATTCTGTATTTAACCAGTAGTTTGCAGAATGTTTATGCTAGGGCATGGCGACTTGCTTTTTTAATTGAATATCTAAAACAAAAGTGGGAACAAATAAAACGCCAATTAAAAATTAATTATAAGACTACTAATATTCAAAAACTCACACAAACTCCCGGATTTAAAGTTGCTTACAGGGTCAATATTTATTTATCATTATTAACTCGACTTGGACAAAGTTTTCCTATTAATACCCAAAAGAAGATTTGGAAAAATCCTACAGAGAAAAACTTTGGCGTAGTATTTATTTCTGTTCACCTGCCCTTAGTGAAAGTTGCTATTGCAAGATTAATAGCAGATGGTCAGGAGATTGATGCAGGATTATCAGCTTCAATTACTCCCGATATGAAAATGTCATTTTGGGGAATAACACAAAAAGTTCCAATTATACAAACAGGTGCATTGTCATTAGTAAAAATAAAGTCAATATTACAACAAAAAGGTAGTGTTGTAATGATGGCAGATACCGGACCCTTGTCAGACATCTATCCTAATATCTTTCACCTTGCTGCAAAAACAAATGCAGATGTGTTTTTTCTATTAGCATACTTGAATGATAGGGGAGTGGTTGAGATTTTTTTAGAAGAGCCTCCTCATAAAAAGAATTCCTCTGAAGAGCAGATCAAAGAAAATATGAATGCTTTAAAAGTTGCGCGTGATTCAATATTGGTGAAATATTCTAGATTAATGTAAATTTATCGGTATAGTTTTTTCTATTTCGGAAAAAAAGAGGTTGAATAAATGTACATAGTATGTGTTTTTTATTAAGAAGTCCACAAGTCTAGTAGAATTGTATATATTTGCCTCGATGAAACAAAAAATACAACTAACTACAGCATTTAATTCTTTAAATGCTATTATAATTGAACTGCAAATTCGTATTGATTACTATATTCAAATCAAAGAAATCAATTGTTGCTGCCCTTTTGGGGCATAATATATACTCACAGCTTTATTATTAATGGATTACTTAAAAAAAGCCATTAATTAATTTTTACTAAACATTTATCACTTAAATATTAGAATTACATGAAAGAAAGATTCACACGAAAATTTTTAACAAGCACACTAACTTTAGTTTTAATGTGTGTAACAATTGGCTATTCACAAAGTCAAATTAAGGGAGTTGTATCAGCCAAAAATGGGACAAAGTTACCATCCGCAAATGTGGTTATTAAAGGTACAAATGTGGTAGCTGTTACAGATAATGATGGAAATTTTACAATTACTTCAAGCAAACCTTTACCTATTAACTTAGAAGTAAATTTGGTAGGTTATTTTAAAAAGCAGTTTAAAGTAACTTCATTACAAAACTCACCAATTGTAATTACATTAGATGACAACAGTGTACTCACAGAAGTACTTGTAACTTCAAGAAGACGCCAAGAAGTAGCACAAGATATTCCCATTCCAATTACGGTATTAGGTGGAAATAAGGTTGAAGAAGCAGGTGCATTTAATGTAAATAAATTAAAGGAATTAGTGCCATCTGTTCAGTTATATTCTTCTAATCCAAGAAATACAACACTTAATATTAGAGGCTTAGGGTCAACCTTTGGACTTACAAATGATGGAATTGAACCAGGAGTAGGTTTTTATGTAGATGGTGTATATCATGCTCGTCCTGCCGTTACTTCACTTGATTTTGTTGATATTGACCGTATAGAAATTTTACGCGGACCTCAAGGAACTTTATTTGGTAAAAACACTACTGCAGGTGCATTTAATGTTTTTACTAAAAAGCCAACTTTTACTCCTACGGCTAAAGCTGAGTTAAGCTATGGTAATTACAACTTTATTCAGGCAAAAGCATCTTTTTCTGGCGGAGTCGCTAAAAATGTGGCAGCTAGATTCTCATTTTCTGGAACTCAAAGGCAAGGAACTATATTTAACGAAACCTCTCAACAATACTATAATGGTTTAAATAATGTTGGATTTAAAGGACAGATATTATGGTTGCCTACTGATAAGTTAGAAGTTTTATTCTCAGGTGATTATAATGTTCAAAGTCCTGATGGCTATTCTTTAGTAGTAGCGGGAGTAACTAAAACCTTACGTACTGGATATCGTCAATACGATTCAATTGTGAAAGATTTGATTGTAGCAAATCCAAACAATCCAAATTATGCCTATCCCAAAATTGATCCATTTGGAAGAAAAGTGGAAACTAATTCTTGGAAACATAATCAAGTATTAAGTGGAGCACATGTTAATGTTGATTATAAAATTGGAAATGGAACATTAACTTCTACAACAGCATGGCGTTTTTGGGATTGGGATCCTGTTAATGATCGTGATTTTACTGGTATACCTGCTTTAACAAGATCTCAAGCTACTTCTAGACATAACCAATATTCTCAAGAATTTAGGTATGCTGGGAATATAAGTAAAAAGATTAGTACAGTAGTTGGTGCATATTACTTATCTCAGAATCTTTTCACTCCTACATCACAATTGGAAGAAGTAGGACCTGCACAATGGAGATTTGCCGCTACAAGTCGAACTGGTGCACAAGCAAAATATAGTACACCTGGTCTCTTAGATAATTATGGTATCAAAACCGATTTTAATTTAAAAACAGTTTCTGCAGCTGTTTTCGGTCAATTAGATTGGGAAGTATTGAATGGAGTACATGTTTTGCCTGGTTTGAGATACAACTACGACAAAAAAGAACTTGATTATTCAAGGACAACTTATGGCGGTTTACAAACTACTGATGCAGCTTTATTAGCATTGAAAAAAGCTGTTTATTCTAACCAAGCATTTAATACAAGTGCAGATAATACTAACTTGTCAGCAAATCTTACCATTTCATACAGACCAAATGAAAATTTAAATGCTTATGCAACTTATTCTAACAACTATAAATCTGTTGGTTTAAATTTAGGAGGCTTGCCTACTATTGGCACAAGTGACTCAGCTGATTTATCACTTGCGAAAGTTAAACCTGAATATGTACAGCACTATGAAGTAGGTGTTAAAACTAGGCCATTTAAAGGATTTACTTTAAATGTTACTGCATTTACTACCGATATTAAGGACTATCAAACTACAGTTCAAGTTCCACAAATTGGATTAAATAGGGGTTATTTGGCAAATGCTGAAAAGGTAAATGTTAAGGGAGTTGAAATAGATGCTCGTTATCAAACCACCACTGACTTTAGTATCAACGCTGCTTTGGCATTTACTGAAGGTAAATATGTTTCTTTTACTAATGCACCATTGCCATTAGAAGAAACAGGGAAAACTGTTAGTTCTCAGCAAGTTGCATTCAAAGATGCTTCTGGTGGCTCATTACCTGGAATTTCTAAATGGAACATTTCTGGAGGATTTGAATGGAATTTTAGTAAAGGTAAATTCCTAAATAGGACAGGTAAATTCTTCATTGCTTCGGATGCTTCATACCGTTCAGACTATTCTTCAAATCCTACGCCATCAACAGTATTGAATATAAATGGCTATACCTTGTTAAATTCACGCTTAGGATTTAAGGCTGATAATTTCTCCTTTTATGTTTGGGGCAGAAATTTAACTGGTACTAACTATTTTGAGCAATTGCAAGCAGCTGCAGGTAATTCTGGATTATATGCAGGTGTATTAGGCGACCCAAGAACTTATGGTGCAACTGTGCGTTATAATTTCTAAAAATAGTTGATCAATAAATAGCACTTTCATTTTTTGATAGATGTAAAGTGAATTAATACTTTTTAATTACTTAAATAGGATTTATCAAAGCAAATTAAAATTGTTCTTATTCGAAAATAGTTGAAATGTAAAAGTGGGCAAGTCAGATCTTCGGTGATGGTTTGCCCACTTCTTATTTTAAGATTTAGCCACTCACCTTTCGCTTAGATCTAATCAAATGTATATTTTGCCTTTTATTTCTCTTGCCACAAATACACTAAGTAAAACAAGCACTTAGTACTTTGCGGACTTAATAAGTATAACAAAACTATTTTTTCTTTGAGCTTCTTAGTGTATTTGCGTCTTTGCTTTGAAAAATATAATTCAGACATTTATTATTGATTGTTGAGTAAGTTGAATTTGTTATCAAATCCTTATAGAAAATTCATTGCTTAAATTCAAATTCAAAATTCCAATGAAGAGCACTTATTTATTTAGGTTTTTCTATCTTCAAATCCCTATTTTATATAATAAACTATTTTGTCTTTATAAATCAGTAGTTCAAATTTCTAAAAATGAATTAAGTGTACGATTGTAATTGAAACACTTTACATTTAACCCATAAATTAGTAAAAGCGTTAAATTAAAAGTTGTTTTTTCTTTGATTTTAATGAGTTTAATTTGTTAATTAAAATATTTACATGAAAAAAATATTCATATTCATTTTTACATTACTTTTTGTAACTACAACTTTTTCACAGTCTAAAACATTTATTAGTAATAATTGGCAATTTAGAAAGTTTGGTGATAACAGTGAATGGATGACTGCGACAGTTCCAGGTACTGTTCATACTGATTTAATGAAACAAAAACAAATTCCAGATCCTTTTTATCGAGATAATGAAAGTAAAGTACAGTGGGTTGATAAAGAAGATTGGGAATATCAAACTTTTTTTTCTGCATCAAAGGAAACTCTAGAAAAAAAACATATTGAATTAACCTTTGAGGGGTTAGATACTTATGCCGACGTGTATTTGAATGATACAAAAATTTTAGAGGCTAATAATATGTTTCGTACTTGGAAAGTGGATATAAAACAATGGATAAAGCCCAATAATCGACTTTATATACTTTTTCATTCTGCACAAAATAGGGTAGAGGAGCTAGCAAAAAATGATTTGCCATTTGCTTGGCCAACAACGGACTATCCTCGTATGTATGTTAGAAAAGCACAATATAGTTTTGGATGGGATTGGGGACCCAAGTTTACAACCTGTGGAATATGGAAGAATATTTCTTTATGTGGATGGAATAATGTAAAAGTTAATGACCTACATTTTACTATAAATTCACTTTCCGATAAAATAGCATTAGTAAAAGCTACTTATCAAATTGAATCAGATGGTGAAGGGAAAGTAAATATTCAATTACAAGACAAATCGGTATTACCTACATTTAGTATTTTGAAGAATTTTAATTTAAAAAACGGTATCAACGAATTGAATATTGATTTTACTATTAATAATCCTAAGAAATGGTGGACATATCAAATAGGAAAGCCTTATCTATATAACACACATTCAATAATATCAGCTTCAGGAATTGAGTCATTTTTCATTGAGAAAAAGTTGGGACTTCGGACAATTGAAGTTGTAAAGGAAAAAGATGAAGTTGGACAGAGCTTTTATTTTAAGCTGAACGGCATCCCCATATATATGAAAGGTGCGAATTTTATTCCTTGTGATGCATTTTTGCCAAGAATTACTCATGAAGTCTATCAAAGACAGGTGACAAATGCAAAAGAATCAAACATGAATATGTTACGAGTTTGGGGAGGAGGTATCTACGAAAATGATGACTTGTATGATCTTTGCGATGAGGAAGGCATTTTGATTTGGCAAGATTTGATGTTTGCCTGTGCAATTTATCCTGATGATGAAGCGTTTTTAAAGAATGTACAGGCTGAGTTAGCAGATAATATTATTCGATTACGAAATCATCCGTCACTTGCAGTTTGGTGTGGTAATAATGAAATAGATGAAGGATGGAATAATTGGGGTTGGAAAGATAAGTTTGTAAAGAAGCCTGAAGATGAAGCGAGAATCAATAATGCATACAAACATCTATTTCTCGAAACAATTCCTACCACTATTTCAAAATATGATAAAAGTAGGATTTATAATCATTCTTCGCCACTCTTGTATGGTTGGACTCACAATGAAAGTATTACAAATGGGGATTCTCATTATTGGGGTTTATGGGGATATGTAAAAGATGTAGAGATATTTCGTGAAAAGACTGGTCGGTTTGTGAGTGAATATGGGATGCAGTCAATGCCTGAAATGTCGACTGTAGAAAAATATGCACTACCTGAAGACTATGATACTACATCTGCAACTATGCGGACACATCAAAAACATCCGAAAGGGTATCCTTTATTGCAGTCATATATTAATAAATATATGCCACAACCAAGCAATTTTGTCGACTATGTTTATGCAACACAATGTATGCAACGGTATGTTTTTAATACTGCTATACAGATTCATAGAAGTAAAATGCCCACAAATATGGGAACATTATTTTGGCAACTTAATGATTGTTGGCCAGTTGCAAGTTGGTCTACCGTTGATTATTTCAATAATTGGAAAGGGGCAATGTATGGAATAAAAGATGCTTATGCTGATGTGTTGATTACGATTGATTCGACAGATGTAAAGAATTGGACAGTCAATATTGCTAATGATTTATTGAAGAGTTTTACAGGGAAATTACAACTTACAATTTGTGATTTTTCAGGTAAAGAATATGATAAAATTGAAATGCCCCTTACAGCTACAAAACAAACAAACACCATTGTTGAAATTGGTGATTGGATTATTAAAAGAACTGACTTAAATGGACTCTATGTAAAGGTTACATTTAATTGCAACGGAAAAGTAATTGCCTTTAACAATTTTACGTTTTGTAGGCCATATCTGCTGAAGCTTTCAAAGCCATATATAACAATTCTGAAAATTGATAATAAGACATTTTCGGTCAGTAGCAATGTATTTGCAAAATTTGTAGAACTAAATATTAGTGGTAATTCGGTTCATTTTAGTAACAATTTTTTTGATTTACTACCAAATGAAAAGAAGATAATTACGGTGACTAGTAATCTTGAAATTGAAAATTTAGCAAGTAAAATAGTTGTAAAAACACTAGCTGATTTGAAATAAGTCTTAATGAATTGATTAAAGATTATATGATATTTAAAAAATAAAATTCTAAGAAATCAAAATTGCACTACTATGATAAGTAACTAACTATTACATTTGCATCCCACTTTATGCGGCGATGGCGAAATTGGTAGACGCACTACTTTGAGGTGGTAGCGCCTTTAACGGGCGTGGGAGTTCGAATCTCCTTTGCCGCACATGTACAACCCGGAATTTTTTTCCGGGTTTTTATTTCGAATTATTTACTTCTTTCAATACTTTTTCATTTTTCTTTAATTCCACTGCTCTCTTCGCTGCATTTTTCTTCTTAGTATTAAAAAAGCCACGTAAGAATAAATTACTTTTTGCAGCTTCCATGTTTTCGCTTAGTCCCTTAGTTCCCGTTTGTAGATTTGAAATCGTAGAATCAAGTTTATTTGCTAATTGTTCATCACTGACTAATTTTGATAAAGCACCTTTTCCATCATTCATTTTAACAGTAAACTTAGCGAATTCCTTAGAACTTATTTCAAGGTTTATTAGTGTACCTTTAAGGCTTTTTGAAAATTCTTCATCTGTAATAAGTTTAGATAATGCTCCCTTACCATTGTTAATTTTGAAAGTAAACTCTGCCAATTGTGTGGTAATAATACCAACATTGTCAACGCTTGTTTTTATACTTTTAAGTAATTCTTCCATTTCTAAGGCATTTTTGGAATTTATAAAACCATTGTTGCTAATCATTCTTTTATTAAAAGTGCCAGGATAGATAGTCAATACTTTATCTCCCATTAATCCATCAGAACCAATACTAGCCATTGCATCAGACTTTATAAATTTTTGAACTTCGACTTTCATTATCATATCTACAATTACCGAAGTGTCTGTTATTAATTCTATTTCAGCTATAGTGCCTACATTTATCCCTGCAAACCTAACATTATTACCCACCTTTAGTCCTCTAACATTTTTAAATTGTGAATGTAGCGTGAATGTTGAACTAAAAAGATTCTTTGATTTTCCAATAAAATAAATGGCTATCACAAAAAGTATAATGCCAATTATTACGAACATGCCTAATTTCCATTGATTTCCCGATTCCTTATTCATGACCTAAATTTTATTCTTTGATAATTCCAAAAAAAGAATTAAACCATTCATCATTGCTTTTCTCTAATTCATCATAACGTCCTTCCATAAATACAACACCGTCCCGTAGAATGATTATTCTATCAGCCGTTAGTTTTGCACAGGCCAAATCATGTGTAATAATGACGGAAGTTGTTTTATTTTTTTTTTGAATCGAGAGTATTAATTGGCTGATTTCTCTTGAAGATATTGGGTCTAATCCCGTTGTCGGTTCATCATAAAGGATGATTTCCGGCTTCAAGATGAGTGTCCTTGCTAAACCAATCCGTTTTCTCATTCCTCCTGATAATTCTGAAGGCATCTTATCAATTGACTCTTCCAAACCAACATCTTTTAATGTCTGTATTAAATACTTATCAATTTCATTTGTAGTTATACTTTTTGAATGTCTTTTCAAAGGAAACATTAGGTTTTCCTTGACTGACATTGAGTCGTACAAAGCAGCATTTTGGAACAAGAATCCTATTCTTAATCGAATGATATTTAATTGTTCGTAGTTTAATTTAGTTATATCCTTACCCAACACAAATAGTTCACCCTTATCTGCCTTATCCAAGCCAACCAAACATTTTATCATGACCGATTTTCCTGAACCTGATTTGCCTAGTACGACAAGATTTTCTCCTTTATTTACTTGGAAATTGATTCCTTTTAACACCTCATTATTTTTACCAAATGATAAATGTAGCCCTTTGACATTAATAATATTTTGTATAGATGTTACATTATTGGTGTTTTCTTCTTTCGTTTTCATAAGCTAGCATATAGGTCAGTTAGTTGTACTGCAATCATATCAATTATGAAGATTGCCAATGAGGCTGCAACAACTGCTGAGTTTGCTGCCCTACCCACACTTTCTGTTCCATTAGAGGCAGTAAAGCCTTTATAACAACCAATCATACCAATAAAAAAGCCAAAAAAGAAGGTCTTAATAGTAGCAGGAACAATATCAATAAAGTTTAGGGATTCTAGTATTTTATGGAGATATCTAAAAAGGGTAACATCGGTATGAATATTCATGCCTGTAAAACCGCCAATAATTCCAATACAATCTGCAAAAACAACAAGAATTGGTATCATGACTGTAGTGGCTAAAATCCTTGTAACTACCAGATATTTGAATGGGTTGATTGCTGACACTTCCATTGCATCAATCTGCTCTGTTACTTTCATAGACCCTAATTCAGCACCGATACCTGAAGAAATCTTACCTGCACAAATCAATGCTGTTATTATTGGAGCCACTTCTTTAATCATTGATAAAGCCACCATACCGGGTAACCACGCTTCTGCGCCAAACTTTGCCATCGTAGGACGGGATTGAATTGTGAGCACCAATCCCATGATAAATCCTGTGATTGCAACAAGTGGTAATGCCTTATATCCAAGCAGATAGCATTGCTTGATAAATTCTTTTATTTCAAATGGTGGTTTAAAAACCTCATCCCAAAACCTGAATGTAAATATGGTTACGTTAGTGGTGTTGTTGAAAACATCCTTTAGATTAGTAGTCAAAGCAGCAAGTTTTTGAGTAAATAAATGTTCTTCAGATTGTTTAAAGCATATTGTATCAGTGTAATCACATAAGGATAAAAAGCCCAGTTTTTTTATTGATACCTAATTGAATTTAATGGCTTCGATGCTCCTTGTAATACGAATATTTTGTACTATCTTCTCGAAAAATGTTCTCTCACAAAAGCATGTTGTTGATTCTCGGTCATTTTATCTGTATGGGCGACTGTAATGTTTATAGCACTGTAATGATTGTCTGCTTTTAGGATATGAAATAGTTCAACTTTTGCATTACTTTGCCCAAACAGCAGAATCTCAGTATAAGGTTCAAGCACTTTCCTTAAATGCGTGTAGTATTGCGACATTTCACGTTTCTCTTTGTTATGCATCAAATTTTCACTTTTCTTCAAGGAATCCTCTTTTTCTAAATGATTAAACTTAGAATAATAAGTGTTAGTAATAATTGGCTCTGTTGTAAATTCCATTAAATTGGCTTCTGAGTGATCCATGCAGACTCCAATGCAGTTAGTTTTTTTCATAATTATTTTTTGAAGTTTTAGATGTAATGTGTTAAGGTTAAATCTCTTATTTTATTTTTCATTGTTTTCAAGTGATAAAAAAATCAATATATGGTTTGGGAATAATGCTAAGATGGCTTAATGAATAATCCTCAAGTAAGGTATCTAAAGAATTATAGTAAACTGATAAATTAGTTGCAGTTATATTTTTGTCAGAAAATTTTATCTCTTCAGGCATTTCTTCCAGATATTTTGAAAGCTCTGGATAGTTTTCAGCTATCTCCAATGTAATTGAGATAATATCTTTAGTAAGTATTGTTTTACTTTTCATGAATATATTTTTATTGTATAAAAAGTTAGAATTTAAATCAAGCGTTCAAGTCAGTCGACGTTGTGTATTAATTGTCTTGAAAAAGCTTGGCTTTTGACCTGTTATCTGTTTGAATTGACTCGATAAGTGTGATACACTTCTGTAATTAAGTTTTGAGGATATTTCTGTCATATTCATTTCATCGTATGATAATAGTGTTTTTATATTTTCTATTTTGTGAGCAATTATATAATGTTCTATTGTGATACCTGTATTTTCTGAAAAAAGATTAGCCAAGTAGGTGTAATCGTAGTTCAGTTTTTCTTCCAAGAACTCAGAAAAATTCTTTACTGTCGATTTATTTAAATAATGATACATCTCAACAATAACACATTTAATCTTCTCGATTAAGATTTCTTTTTTGTTGATAATCAATTCTAATCCTATAACTAACAGTGCCGAATTTAATATGTCCATTTGAATAAGTGTTAAGTCTTCTGAAATCTCGACCTCACCCAATTCAATAAATTCATACTGAAGTCCAAGCTTTTCGAGTTCAACCTCAACAAACATTTTACAGCGAATGCTAACCATGTATTTTATGTAAATTTTCATTTTTCTATTTTAGCAGTGTAATGTAAGTGTATAAGTGCAATGTGAAATTTTATGGCAAATTAGAATTCAAATTGTAATTGAATTTATCTTTGAAAAGAATCTAAAACAAGATAATTAATAAAAGCAGTATGACTATGATAGTTCCTACTGATAAATAGATTCCTCCGTGAATTACTTTCAAGTTTTTCTTTATCGTTTGAACCTCTTTTCTTAAAATGCTTTTTTGTGCAGCCGTCAAATTCTTATTATTGGTTGAACCAATTTGATTAAGTCTTACTGTAAGACTATCTGCCTGTAAACTATCCACAAAATTCATTCCTTTGCGTTCAGTAGGGTATATGATTACTGCCGCTTGCAAATTGGAAAATGTAAATGCAATAACCATTAATATTAGTGTACAATAAATATTCATTGCTTTCTTTTTTCATTAAGATTAAAAAATACCACCAAAACAATCAGGGATATATTGTCTCTTAGTCTTGATGGCATTTAGTTTGCCATAGTTACCCACATAAACACGGTTGCAGCGATTTAATTTACAAGGGGGTATCAGACAATTACATGTTCTGCTTCATTCTTAGCCTCTTCAATTTTAATTTTTCCTTTTGCTACAATGAATTCTGCTTCATGGCAGAAGTGTTCACATTGTTCATTGATGTCCACTAAGACTGCATTAATCTTTTCCTTTATCGCATCTGCAAAATCTTCTCCTTTTCTAGCAATAAGCTTTCTCGTTTTGCTTCCTTTTTTTGGGGCGAATAATATGCCAATTGCTGCTCCAACGGCAATGCCTGCCATAACTCCTAAAACTACTTTTCCTGATTTCATGACCTTACTTTTTTTAATTGTGATTACTATTTTAAATTTGATATGCCAAAAATTTAAATGATTGTTTACTCACTCTCAATGTTAAATTGTATTCTTTTAAATGATTTTATTTCCTTGAATAATGCGCAATAAAATGGCAATTAAGGCTATAACTAATAGGATATGTATGATTGCTCCAACACCGTATGCAAAAAAACCAATAGCCCACATGACAACTAATACTACAGCGGCTGTATAAAGTAAATTATTCATTTTGTTCGTTTTTCTATATTAATCTTCTTACTAATTCAACTCTATCAAAAAAATGTTCTTTGAGTTATTAAGTTGTAAAGGTGATGCTATTGAAAAGTTCAGTTATTACATAATCCTACTAATTATTAGCATAATTATCAGATTATATGGTTTGATACATCATTTTTCGGCTATTCTCAATGCTTTTTGGCAGTTTAATCAATTCATTTCCTCTTAAATATTTTTCAATAGTTAACCTTGCCATTAAATAACTGACAGTAGATTCGGCCCCTTGATTGAGATTTACATAGTTTTCTTCCAATCCATCATAGCAACCACCTGTACATGGATTGTAAATAATTTGATGAAGGTGATTTGCACCTAAAAACCAATTGAAAGCAGTTTCCATTTTTTGTTTGTATTCTATATCTTTAAATACTTCATAAAACTTGCTTAATGCAAGAATTGTATAGGCAACATCTATAGGTTGTTCTCCTCCTATAATTTCCATTTTTTCAAGGCTATCCTCTTCTTTTTTCAACCACCCTTTGTTTGAAATGACTTTTATTTGTCCTTTCTTAAAAATCTTTGTCAATAAAAAATCGAAGGACATTTTTGCAATATCCTTATATAGCCTATTTCCAGATGATAACCAGGCACATAGCATTGCCTCCGACAAGATACTGTTTGCATATGTTAAATAGCTTTCAAACCATTGCCATCCAGGTTCAGCTTCATGTCTATACATTTGTACTAATCTATTTGCAAGCTGCCTGATTGTTTCGGCATAATCCTCTGAATAATGGAATGAATTACTAAAATATAGTCCCTTGATGATGAAAGCCATCGCTCTTGTGGAATGAATATTATTTACATTTTTTAACGCTAATTTCAATGTCGTTTGAGCATCCCTTATAATTAACATTGACTCTTTTGGAATTAAGTAGCTAATTGAAATTAGATATCCTAATGCCCAAATTGCCCTTCCATTTGAATCTTCAAGATTAGTCATCTCATTTTGTTCGGTAAATTGTTGATTGCCGTCTACATAATTCAGAAAACTCCCTTCTGCTTGTAGACAGTACTTAATAAATTGAAAGTATTTATTAATTTCTCCAATATCTTCTGTATCGTTAGTAAGTTCATAATGTAGGCAAATTGAAATCATTGCCCTCGCGTTATCATCTAAAGTATAACCTGATTCAAGGTTTGGTTGACTGATTGTTGCAAACTGAATCATACCGAAATGAGTTGTCATTTTCTTTACATGATTAAGGTTCACAATTGGCGAATTATAATGAAGGCAAATTTGATTGGTTCCAATCTTTTCAAACAACATCGCGTGTGCAATTGCTGCATTTTCCCAAGCAGTGGAAGCCATTCTGTGCAAACCATTCGAGCTAATACTCTTTCGCAACTTTTCATCCTTTAAAAGCTTAATTACTGCATTAGCTAGTTGCTCAGGATTTTCAAAATCTACAATTATGCCAGCATCTTTACCCAAAACTTCTTTTGCATGAGGAATTGGTGTTGAAATTACTGGACAACCGCAACTGATTGCATAAGAAAAAGTACCACTTACTGCTTGATTTCTATCTTTTGAGGTAAACAAGTAAATATCAGTTAACTGTAAATACTCTAATAAGTCATGTAATGGCAAGAAATGATTGATGAATTTTACATTATTCTCCAATTTCATTTTAGCAATTTTTGCTTCTAACATTTCCCTATACTTTTCACCCTCCTGTTTGATTACAGATGGATGCGTTTTACCAAGTATCAAGAAAAGTACATCAGGGAATTGCTCTGTTATACTTGGCAAGGCATCTAAAGTAGTTTCAATGCTTTTCCCGGAACTCAATAACCCAAAAGTGGATAGTATTTTTTTATCTGAGAAGTTATATTTAAACTTTAATGCCTCAACATCTGTACGTGATACTAAGTGTGTTCCGTGAGGAATAACAGTAATTTTATCAGTATCAATACCATAATCCCTAATAAGAATCTCTTCAGAGGATTTTGTCATAACAATAATTGAACTCGAAACATTGCCAATTTGCTTAACCTGTGCTTTCAATTCCTTACCTGGATTGGGCAATACTGTATGAAATACGATAATGATGGGTTTAGCCATTTTATTCAGGAAATCATTAAAATGACTCTCTTTTTTCTCAAAGAACCCAAATTCATGTTGAATCATGATCATTTGAATGGCTTCATCTTCATTGATTGATTTGGCAAGAATTGCGAATGCATCTGGTAAATCCGTATTAAGAGTATATTTAATTTCCTGTGTGTAATCGTGCTTTTCATTATCAGATTCCAAAGGACAGATACTCACTTTAAAAGAGTGGCTAAACTTGGTTTTCAATGTTTTTATCAAGTCCTGAGAGTAGGTAGCAATACCACATTCCCGTGGGGGATAGGAAGTAATAAATAATATTTCAGGCAATCCACCTTCAGTAGGATGAGACCAACCCTCATTTAATATTTCTGCTTTTTGATAACCATTTTTTGATAGGTGATTACCTGCTAAATTTGTTCTATGTTCCTGTAAACTCGTATTCTTATTCATCATTTTTAGTGTAAGTCATTAATTCAATTAATAATGCAGTTAAGGATAATGATGCTACTGCAATTTGTTCGTCAGCAGCACCGTAGTATATAAATAGTCTATCACCAACTAAAGTGGCACCTGTAGGGAAACACACATTGTTTACTTCGCCCTTTAATTCCCATTCTTCTTGTGGAGTAAATAAGGCATAAGGCAATCTTGCCAATTCTTTTAAGGGATTTTCTAAATCCAACAATGCTGCACATGCTGAATAAACATACCCGTTGAGTGTATCGTGTACTCCGTGATAAATAAGCAGCCATCCAAATTCAGTTTCAATTGGCGTACAGCCTCCACCGATATAACTTACTTCATGTTCGTATTTTGGTGATAGAACAATATTGTGATGTAGATGGAGAAAGTAGTGTTGCCAGAATTCTACAGTCAACTCATTCAAATGACAGACACCTACTAATTGGATATCGGGTTTTACTCGATGAAGAAAAAATAACTTGCCATCTATTCTCCGAGGAAAAAATATTACATTTTTATCCCAAATAAGGATTTTCTTTCCTTCTCTTTCCAATAAATGTAAAGGGTCGTTATAACGGATATACTTTTCGTTTAGTACTCCCTTGGCAGAGGCAAGTCTATAGAATTCTTCAAAAGCTATTTGAGGAACAATTATTCCAATTTTATGCCAATGAATCAAATCTTCCGAAATCACTAATGCCCCGAGTGCATTTACCCCATCAAAACAGGTATAAGTCAGATAATAAATGTTGTCAATTTTTGTTATACGAGGGTCTTCTACACCATGAGTTTCATAAGCACATTGAGGAAAAATGATGGGCACATCATTTCGAGATTCCACTACAAGTGGTGAGGATAATTTGCAATAGCCAATACTTGAATAATTTCCTTTAGCTACTGCCCTGTAAAATAGATGTATGATTTCTCCTTCTTTTATTACAGCAGGATTTAAAACACCTTCACTCTCAAAACCTAATGCAGACTTTTTAAGAAGAATCCCTTCTTTTTTTACTTCTATCATAATCTTCTTTTTAATTGATTATTTTTATTCTGTAATTTTTTGTGTTTAAAATGAAAGGACTGTGTGTTTCAGCAGCCCTCATTTACCCACAAAAACAGACTACTATTTTTTTCTAATAAGATGTTCTCAATTCTACTCTACGATTCTTTGCCCTCCCAATCGAAGTTTTATTATCGGCTATGGGTTTTTCTTGTCCAAAACCTGTTGCAGTCAATCGGGATTCCATAATTCCTTTACCCATCAAATATGTTTTTACAGATTCTGTTCTTTTTTGAGAAAGTTCCATATTCCTTACATCATCACCATTACTGTCTGTATAACCTTCGATAATTAAGTTGGCAGTCTCGTACTTTTTTAGAATTGATGATAACTCGTCAAGTTGCACTAAAGAGGCTACTTTTAGTTTATCACTGTTATTTTCAAAGAATACTTTGCTACCAATTTGCGTTATTTTTTTGATGTATTCTCTTGAAATTTCTGGACATCCTTTGTTTGCGATATTTCCTTTTACAGTGGGGCAACGGTCGTCTAAATCAGATACTCCATCACTATCGCTATCCGGGCAGCCTTTCAAACTTGCTGTACCTGCTTGATTTGGACAACGATCTTCTTCATTTACAATACCATCCTTATCATTATCTAAGGGGCAACCACCTGCATCTACCTTGTACCCCTTTTTTGTATTTGGACATAAATCATCTATATCTGCAACAGCATCGTAATCCTTATCAGGGCATCCTTTCATTTCGAACGAACCTGCTACAAACGGGCAACGGTCGTTTATGTCTGCAATCCCATCATTATCAGTGTCAGGACATCCTTTAAAGGCTGTAGTTCCAAAATAATTGGGGCATCTATCATCCTTATCTGCAATTCCATCTCCATCCTTATCAGGGCATCCTTTTGTAGCTGCTGAGCCTGAATCATAGGGGCAAGCATCCATATAATCGGAGATTCCGTCTTTATCTTTATCAAATGGGCATCCCAATTTATCAACGGCAACACCTACAGGAGTATTTGAACAATTGTCCTTTGAATCAGAAACACCATCATTATCAGCATCTTTTTTCTTTCCAGAATTAAAAGTTAACCCAATTGTATGAAACAGATAAGCATCATTACTAGATGCTATAATTCCATCTCTCTTATTATTATTTGAATACAAATAGGCTTCCTGAATATTGAGAATAACATAAGGACTAAGACATATATTTAAACCTACACCTCCGTCGGGTGCAATTACATCCACTGTTTTACTAGAAATGGCTAAATTCTTATCAAAAAGAATTGCACCTCCACCAATAAATACATAAGGACGAACGAACGACTTTGGACCAAATAAATTAAACCTGAAATCTGCCAATAATGAAGTAATGCCACTATTAAATGTTCCATTTGGACCATTATATCCTACTCTTCCTTTTGAACCTGTAAGACTAACATCTAAATGACTAGTCAGATACCTTGATAAGGAAATACTCCCTAAATAATTAAGGTCATTCATGGAAATATCACCCTTGTAAAAGTCATTTCCAACTCCACCATTTAATTGTGAAAAGCCTGCATGTAACCCAATATTCCATTTGTTTTCTTCAGTTTGTCCATTAGTAACCATTGTAAAGCTTAGGCAAATTGTTATGAAAAACACTTCTTTTATTAAAGTCAATTTCTTTTTCATTTAGGTAACTTTTTATTTGAGATGCAAAGTTTATGTTTCATAAAATATTGAATATTATATAATTATATATGTTATTTGTATGATTGCTACTATTCATATCCACTCTTAATTACTGTCAAAATCATTTTAAATCTTCCATCAGGACGAATATGATTTGGAGTATGTGCAGGAATAATGATTGATTCTCCTGTCTTGAGAATATGTAAATTGTCTCCAATTACCAACTCCACTTTGCCATCAATGACTTGAGCGAATGTGTCGAACGGACTCGTTGTTTCGGTAAGTCCTTCTCCTGTGTCAACAGACATGACACTAATATTTCCCGTTGACTTTTTAAGTATCGTTTTGATTACGACAGAATTAGCGATGTATTCAATAATCTCAACGGTAATAAATGCTTTTTCCTTTTCCATTTCAATTGCTTCCATGATAATTAATTTATGTGTTTTGGGATGTTGTATGATTTAAGTATTAAGTTATAAGTATTAAGTAGTTTAATTTACTTAATACCTAGAACTTAATACTTACTACTTTTTGCCTTTATTTCGTATGGTAAATTTTTTCAAGGATTCACCCAATCCATCTAAATCACGATTGAATTCAAGTTTGAAGGTTTCCCAATTACTTTTGCCTTTCTCATAATTGTCCATTCTTGTTACTAATTCCATGTTTTTGATTTCTAACGAGTCTATACGACCTTCATTTTCAGCTTTATCATTTGATCCTTCTCTTTTGATTTTACTTTTAAGTGCATCAATTCTAATTTCGTTATTTTTAATTTTCACTTGACTTTCATTTCGGAAAATCTTCCATTCCTCAGCATTTGCAGCTTTTTGTTCAACTGTCAGTGAATCCTTGATGACAGTTTTTAAATCGGCTTTAGCGTCCTGAACCTTGTTTTGTGCATCTTCTACTTTTTCAGCTGGTGATTTACAACTGTTGAAAAATGTTCCAAATACTATAAATAGCATTGCTAGAATTAAAATTGTGTGTTTCATTTTAAATAATTTAATTGTTTGAAAATGTTTGATTGATAGCATGATTGAAATGTTTGAATCTTTTCATTTCAGATTTTTTTATATTTCAACTACTATTTGGCATCTGATTTAATTAGAGTTCCGTAATGATTTTGTGAAGTTCTTCCTTTGATTTTCCTAACTTTTTTTGTAGTCTTCCCAACATTTCCTCTTTCTTTCCTTCCATAAACAGTAAGTCATTGTCGGTAAGTTCAGCAAAGCGTTGTTTGAGTTTACCTTTTTGTTCGTTCCAGTTACCTGCTACTTGAGTAGTGTTCATTATTTTATATTTTTCTTGTGACTGATTTATCACATTGCAAAGGTGGGGTG
>CANCPA010000053.1 GCA_947379895.1 Chitinophagaceae bacterium
AGGCTGCCATCACCAAAATCCCAGTTAATAGTGGACGCACCTTTTGTAGCATTTACAAAGTGAACATCACTCTTACTACAGCTATTCAATTCATTTCCATTTACGATGACTTGTAGTTGAATGGTACTTGCAGCAACAACTATTGCAAAATGAGCAGTATCATTTCCACAATAATTTTGGGCAATCAGTTTAACATCAAATGTGTCTTGAGTTCCTGTGTGATAGGTATGTGTAACAGGCAATGAATCCTTTGAAGTGATCCTATTGCTATCACCAAACTCCCATACGTAACTTGAACTATCACCCCTAGATAAATTTAAAAACACGTCAGTTAATGGCGAGCAACCAAAGGTTTTTGAAGGTGCAAAGATGGCTTTCGCCCTCGATCTAACTTTAATATGCTTAACTGTTGTTACTGTATCGCATTGATTAAAGGCGGTAAGTTTTACCAAATAAATGGTGTCTTTATTCAAGGGATTAGGAGGGAATACAACAACACCCGGTTGTTGCAAGTTTGAAGTATAGCCGAATCCAAAATCCCAATTATATTGAAACAAACTTATGAGTGCAGTCTTATTTAATACGGTATCTGCTAATGGACCACAATTTGAACTATCGGAAACTGTGAAGGAGGTTTTAGGACTAGAAGGGGTAACAAATGAATGAATAAGAGAATCATTCTTGCAGCCATATTTACTTACAGCTACCATTTTAATTTGAACACTATCTCCTGCAGGAACCAATGTAAACCCAGGATTAATAACCCCACTATTACCATACAAAGAATCATGGGCATACCAATTATAACTGCTGTTTTTATCGTTATGTAAGATAGGTTGAACGGCATTGTCATCTATTAAAAATGGTGCACAAGCGGTGTCTCTACTAATCAACCAATCTGCCTTAGCGTCAGGACGCATGAGTACAACATATACGGGGCTAGTGTTTGATTGATTGCCAGCACATAATTGACTCGTTACAATTCGTCTATAAAAAATTGTATTAGTAACAATAGGAGCGGTATAATCCTTTGAATTAGTCAACGGAATGTCTTTCCAAGAATTAGTAAGGGTATCATCTGTCTGTTGCCATAGATAAATAAAACTACCATCAGCACCTGTAGGACTACTGCCTTTCAATAAACCAATTGGCGTATTAATACAGGCAGCACCATTTCCTTGAATGAAATTATTTCCTAATGGAGGTTGTACATAAACTGATTTTTCAAGACTCGTACTCGTACAAGGCCCCGCTATTACCAATCTATGCAACACCACAGTTGTATCTGCCTTGAAACTATAATCAAATTTATTTTCGTTAGGTAAAGCATACCAACTATTCCCTCTTTTTACCTCCCATTGATATTGATAAATATTATTTCCACCAATTGCAGGACTAGCTCCAATTGTTATTGAGGCACTATTACAATAGGTATTAGTGGTAGTATCAATTGTATTTGTCAAAGGATTCAGATTAGTAATGATTACTGTTGAACTCGATACATTGCAAATATGGTTATCAATTGTCCATACTAGCTTATAGATGGTATTTGCTTTAAGACCTCTAACAAATGAGTTTGGGTCGTGAATATTGTCTATCCTACCTGTATCGGAACTAGAAAAAGTCCAAGTACCTGTTTCAATTGAAGTTGGATTGTTCGCCTCTAAATGATACACTGAATCGGCACAAAGCGATTTATCCGCCCCTGCTACGGAAATAGTAACAGGAGGAACAACTGTAATTTTGATGGTATTGCTAAAAACAGTGTCACAACTGCCACTCTTTACTGCACTTCTAAACCAGGTAGTTTTTGTGAGATTTGAATAGGTAAACTGCAATCCAGCACTTTTTGCTACATCTGAAAAAACAAGACTATCCAATGACGATTGCCAAGTTGGACTCCCTGTATTGCCAGAAAGGGTAATCGTTCCTGAATTGATTCCTTGACAAACAGTATTTAAACCTACAGCTGTGCCTGCATTAGAAGGTGGTGCAACATTTATTTGCAAATCTCTAAAAGCGGAATCTAGACTACAATCAAGAGTATCCTTCGAAATAACAACGAGTCGGACTATGAACGAATCCTGTACATTATTAAATGTAATTGTAGAAGATTGTACAGTAGTATCTTTCCAAGAAGTTGCATTATGTGGACGTTTGATTTGCCAATATTTTATCTGACCAAAATAATCAGAATCATTTATTGAGATAGTAACAGGATTTGAAGCACATACATTTACAGAACGAGTATTTAGATTGGGAGTAGCAATTGTTGGTTTATCAATCACCGTCAAAATAACAGTGTCCTTTGTACTCGTGCATCCCACATCATTTCCAATTTCCCATTGCAAAAAATAAACACCACTTTTATTAAAATTAAAGTTTGTTGCAGCAAGCGTGTCATTAGTGAAATTAGTACTACTATTTAAAGGCTTATTCACTACACTCCATTTGCCTTTTTCATAGGGTCTAGAACCATCCAAATTGGCAGAAACAGCCTGACCTGCCATTGTTTTTGGGTTGTAATTACACACTCGAATACTATCTTGATTGATGATTGCCTGTGTGAGCGCAGGTCTGACAGTTACTGACAGACTAGTAGTTTCGGAAACACAACCTCCATTTGAATTCTTGACAGAAACATTATAGGCGCCCGCAGCAAGTTCATTTACTTTATTTAGAGTAGTATCATTTTGATAACATATAAAACTATTTGGACCATTCCATAAATAAGACAGGTTACCAGTTGAAGGAGTAGATGCCGTTAAATGCAAGGAATTACCACTGCAAAGGGGCACAATTGGTGAAATTGTAGGTTTTGCAGGGGTAGAATCAACGACTACACTAACTGTGGCAGGTTCAGATTTACACCCCATCAATATCACTACAAATTCGTAAGTACCTGTACCTGCGGTAATAATTTGGGGTATCGATGGATTTTGTGCTGTACTTGTAAAGCTATTTGGTCCCTTCCAACTATAATTGACCCCAGTCACTGCACTATTGCCAACAAGATTGAGGGTTTGTCCGCTACAAATCTGACTCACTCCACTTGCAGTAGGAGTGACAGGTGGTGTAGGATCAACAATGGTAATAGGCCCAACTTCATTCGATTTACATCCTGCTAAACTAGTAACACTGATAGCATTATAGGTGGCTGCACCTAATTGTGGTATTGTCAATGTACCTGAAATGTCGGTAGTCAATGACTTATTACTACCGTTATAATTTGCTTGGTAGCTAGTGCTAGGTAAGAGTCCATTGAGTAATATTCCTCCTGATGCAGTTGCGCAATTTGAAGGTATCACACTACTACTACCTGTAATGTTTGGAGTTGTATTCACAACAACAGTAAAGATTTTCTCTTGAGATATACAATCACCTAAAGTTGCTTTAACCTTATAATTACCTGCATTTGAAGAAGTTGAACTTGGTATGGAAATGTTATTTGTGTTATTAATAGAACCATCAGGTAATATCCATGAAAAGGAACTGTTTCCAAGGGGTGCTGTACTAGCTGTCAGATTTATAGGGGAACCACTGCAAATGGTAGTTGAACCTGTGATAGTTGGAGTGGATGGAGTTTGATTTACGACTACAGTTACTATTCCTGCACCAGAAATACACCCATTCAATGATGCCGTTACCGAATAAGTTCCAATGCCATTTGTTTGGATATTTGGTATGGTAGGATTTGCAGAATTGTTATTATTAAAATTGATGGGGCCTGACCACGAATAGGAAACATTAGGAGTCGTCGAGCTAGCCGATAATGTCAAAGGACTACCGCTACATAGAATAATATTATTATAGGTAACTGTAGGCGTGGCAGGAGGATTTGGGTCAGATAAAGTAATTGGTCCTAAAACATTTGATGGACAAGTACCTTGTGTGGCAGTAATATGATCATAAGTACCTGATTTTAAAGAACCGATTGTAATTGTTCCATTATTGGCTAATAACTTTAGTTGTGTTGCTGGAATACCGTCTTTTGTATAATTTATAGTATAACTAGCTCCTGTTGTCAGACCACTTATTGCAATTGAACCACTTGCTTGTTGACATGCTTTTGGTGAATCTATTTTTGAAATTTCAATTTTGGGTGAAGGAGAAATAATTACAGTAATATCCATTCTACCACTCTCACAGTATGCATTATTTTGGCTGACATAAAAGTGTTGAGTACCTACAGCATTTGAATTTATTGAAGGAGTAACTGCACTCCCCGTTCCTCCACTTGAAACCGTGTACCAATTGAGGGTATTATTTGCATCAGGAGTTACCGTTAATGAAGCGTTTGTACTAAACTGACAGGTATTAATTATTGGGGTCGTTACGATTGGAAGATTAGGTGTTTTCTTGACTGTAATTACAAATGTTTTTGGAATGCCAGAACAACCACCATTCGTGCTTTTAGGAGTTACTTTAATTGTTGCAGTAATTGGGGCACTTTCTGTGTTTATTGCTGTAAAACTAGAAATATTACCTGTTCCACTTGCAGCTAAACCAATTGCAGTGTTGCTATTTGTCCAACTAAAGCTTGTGCCTGCTATACTACTTGTAAATGCAGGGATTGTAGTTGGTCCACCACTACAAACAATTATATCAGGCATGTCAGTAATGGTTGGAGCTTGAGATACAACTACTGTTTGAGAAGTAGTAGTAGTTCCGCAAGAATTACTTGCGTCCAATTTCACTGTGCTACTACCAACAGTATTGAAAGTGACATTGCCAGGACTTGCTGCATTAGAAGAAGAGGGAGAACCTCCTTGAAAAGACCAATTATAGGACAGGTTATTATCGCCACAACCTATTGCTGTTACTGAAGGTGTAATTGGGATACCTGTACAAGCATTACTGCTTATATTGATATTACTTAATTGAGGTTTCCGATTGGCGGTTATTGTTTTTGAAGTTATTTGTGGGCCTTTACAACCATTTACCGATAAAACTACATTGTAAACTCCTTGATTCTTCAACTGTAGTACAGGATTATTAGAACTATTATTTGTTCCAGAAATATAATCAAAGTCGCTAGTTGAGTCTTTAGTACAATTATTTAAACTGCTTTTTGTTATGTTCCAAGTTGCTCCATTGGTAGCACAAGAACTCGCAGAAGATGTATTTATCAAGTTTACACTAAAGGGGACACATCCATTTGAATTAGAAATATCGAAGGTTGGTACTGGAGGAGTGTTTGTTACACAAATGGTTTTGGTCATAGTATCATTTCCACAAGAGTTTCTAACAATCAACGTAATTGTGAATATACCTACTTGACTGAACTGTAGTGAAAGACTTTTTGAACCCCATGTAGAATTGTCATATAAATCTGGGCTTGAATTACCTAACAAACCTGTTTTTAACACCCATCCAGAATTTGGGCTGACTTGCCAATTACTAGCGGCTGAAATGTCACAAGTTGAACCAGTAATAGATGTTACTCCTGATAAAGAGTTGTCGGTAGCAGAAACAGATGAATTTACGCAAATATTGAGATTAGAAACAGAAAAACTGCTTGTAGGCTTTTTTAAAGTTGTTATAGGCCCAATATCAGTATAAGATGGAGTTGGACATGCATTTGTAGCAGTAATATAAATATGAAATGCATTTGAAATTAAACCATTTGTGCCTAATGCACCGCAAGAGCCATTATTGAATGCATGATAATAATCTGGAGGAGGATTAGCTTTAATTGTATCATCAGGAGTTCCATCATTTTTTGAAAAAATGTAAATCGTACCAGGAGAGTTTAGAGTAGAAGTTGTAGGTACTGTGAAAGGAAATGGTACACACTTGTTTGAAGATGTCCCTGGATTTGAAAAAGGAACCTGTGGATTGCTCCCATTATAAACAGTGTGATTTTCGGAATTTACACAACCATTATTTCCTGTGACAAAAATTTGAAAATTAAAATAGCCCTGTGTGCTATAGTTATGTGTAATACCATTTGCAGGAAATGTTGAGAAAGTAGAATCAGGGTTACCATCATCCCAATGAATAGAATATGTTGAATTATTTGTAGTTGATTTATTCTTTAAAACAAGATTAAAATTCTTACCATCACAATTAATAAAGGGAAATTGTGTTAAGTTTTTTACCGTTGGGTCAGGCAATTGCTTTGTTTGCACAGTTTGAGTCGTCGAATTTGTACATCCATTCCCATCTTTAACTGTAAGTGAAACATTGAAACTTTGATTACTATTACCTACACCTCCAATAAAAGTGTGTGTTGGATTTTGTGTAGAAGTTGTATTGTTACCTCCTGAATTGTTGTCTCCAAAATTCCAATTATAAGAAAGTCCTCCTCCAGAATTATTTGTGAATGATTTAGGGACACTACTACAATTGATGGTATTATCAAATGTGAAAGATGCAACAGGATTTTGGTGAATTATAATATTTATTTCATTAGAAAAGGTGGTATCCTTCCCTGAAATTGCAACAACAGAATAATTGCCAGCTTGTGTTGCAATATAAGGAGTATCTGTAGCCCCGCTAATTGCATTTCCGTCTAGTTTCCATTGATAAATAGATTTTTTAAGGGTGTCCGAAATAACAACCAAAGTGACATTTCCACCCTCACAAAAGGTAGTATTGCCTTTTGCAGCAATTTTAGGATTTTGTGCTTTTACATTCCCTGCCAAAAGCAACATACCAAAACTCACACAGATAAAATGGATTAATAACTTCTTCATGATAGGAAATTGTATTTATGATTTTTGATCAATGGATAATAAAAAATTAAAACAAAAAATTGATGTATCAATATCCACTTCCCTTAGAGAATTGGTATCAATTGGGCTACTTGCCACTTTGTTAAATAGAAATAATTGGTTCATAATATCGCTATTATCATTCTCTCAAACTTCCTATAATAAAACCGTTGGGAATTAATATAATTTTAGTCAATTAGTTTTTGTTCTTTCGGTCTTGTAAATAAATAATACTGATATATTTAATCAAGGCTTTTCTGAAACAGTTGCAAATGTATGGAAGAACTATAAAATAGACTTTAAAAAGTCAACATTGTTTTATTTGTATTATTGCTTGATGATGTAAATTCTATGATAACCTTAGATAGTCACACTGTACGCTAAAACAATTTTTAACTGGAAGGTTGATATCCTTCAATTTCACATTATGAATTATCGCATAAAACAAGGATTAAGGGTAGTTCGCAACCTGACAGGTCTTGAAGACCTGTCAGGTTTGATGGAGAATCTTGAACACTAAAAACCCATTTACTGCTATCAAATGACAATTGGTTTAATTTGTAAAATGCGGTTATCAGAGCTGACATGTTTTCATTAACTAGTCCTGACAGGTTTTGAAAACCTGTCAGGTCTGTAAATTCCTTACACTTCAAATGTATTATTATGAATCATCAAGAGATTACTTTGGAACTTGGATGCTTTTATCACATTTACAACAGGGGTATCAATGGTTGTAACCTTTTTTTTGAAGAGAGGAACTACGATTATTTCCTTTTGAAATATGGGTTCTACCTAAATGATGTTGTAGATACCTATGCCTACTGTTTGCTTGGGAATCATTTTCATTTATTGATAAGGGTAAAGGATGAATTATTTATCAAACAGCCATCCCTAAACCTGACAGGTCTAGAACATAAAGGTCTTCATTACCCCGACAAGATTGTCAGTAAACAGTTTGCAAACTTATTCAATTGCTATACGAAGAGTATCAATAAGGCGCAATTTAGGACGGGGGGATTATTTGAAACACCTTTCAAAAGAATTCTTGTTAATGACGATAAATATTTTACCCTACTGATTATTTATATACATGCTAACCCTCAAAAACATGGTTTTATAGATGACTTTAAGGATTATAAACATTCTTCCAATCATAGTCATCTGTCGGGGATGCCGACGAAACTTTCCCGTCAACAGGTTTTGGAATGGTTTGGTAATGAAACGAAATATAAGGAATTTCATGAGACTAGTGATATTGTCACAAAGGATTTTAATCATTTGATAATTGAAGTTTAAGTGGGTAATCATACCTGACAGTTTTTTAAAACCTGTCAGGTATGATAAATACCCCAACTTTTCTACAAAATCTATCAATCATCAACCTATGAATCTTACAACTTTTTAATACGATTATGTAATATCACCTTCATTACCCCCTTTTACTTTTGCCTCATCAAAAAAAAGTGGTTCTTTCATTGATTCATGCAAGTATTACTTTTTATTTCACTTTGGGTAGCTGTTACTAATCATTGCCTTAAAGGCATCACAAGCGGACTTAGTTGAAGTGAAAAAAGCTCTTTGAATTTGACAAAACGTTGATCTGCAGCCACTCAAGCACGTGCTTTAGAGACTGCCGCACATACGTGAGTGACTAAAGCACGTGCTTTAGTCACAAAAAGAATCTTTTTGAGGTTGCCGCAAGTGCTTGAGTCGTTGCCGTACTTAAGGGAATGGCTGCCGCACGTGCGGGAGTGGTGGAAGTAAGTACTTGAGTCATTGCAGCACGTGCTTGCGTGGTTGCAGCACGTTCGGGAGTGGCAGCCGCACTTGAAAAATTAAGATTTTATATACATTACTGGGGTTAATTAAATGAAAAAGCATTAGGTTTTTAATTATTTAAAGACAAAAAAATTAAAAACTACCCCTACACATCCTGCGAGGTAAGACTATACGATGCTAAATAGCCGATGCAATTGCCTTTAAACAGTGGGAGTCATCAGTACAAGACAGGCATTATTTTTTTCACCGTTTTATAGGAATAATATGAAGAAGAAATATTATCTGCCTGATGCGGATTATGAAAGGGAAATTTGGATGAACACTTTTTATACAGGTGTAGCGGGGTTACCTGCTGCTTGGGATATAGATGCCACTCAAATAACTTCACTATTGAATGACAGGAATGCCTTTAGGTATAGCCTTGTATTTCAAGAAGCAGTCAATGTTTTTTGTCAAACATGTACTGCGTCTAAACAATTACTGAAGAGTGGCCCTAAATCATTGATTCCTCAGGCTTTTCCTGTTTTTGTTCCTCCTGCCGGTATGCCATTAATTGCAGTTACACCTGGAATTTTTAATCGAGTTACCCAATTAGTTGGGCAATTGAAAAAGAATGACTTGTATAATGAAGCAGTTGGTAAAATACTTGGCGTGATAGGTTCGGAAATTGTAGTGGATTATTCTACTTTACGTCCTGCATTGACGCTATCTTTCGAAGGTGGTCACATACATTTAAAGTATTTACGTGGCAAAACAGATGGCATCATGTTGTATTGTATGAGAGGTACAGAAACTACATTTACGTTGTTAACCACTATTACAAAAACTATCTTTAATGATACCCGTCCCAATCTTGAAGTTGGACAAGCCGAAACAAGGCAATATCGGGCATTCTTTATGGTAAGTGATGTAGCAGTTGGCGTTGAAAGTCTAGTAGTCAGCATTAGTTGTTAAGACTTAATCTCTGATGTAGGATTTTGCTGAGCGGGCGTTTCGAAAGGGATGCCCGCTTTTGTATAAACCCAGATTACACAATAGACACGTTATATGTAACGTGAAACCTGCTATTTCATCTACACTTGTTTCAACTTCTCCAAAATTTTAACCATCGCGTATGTGTCTAATTGACAATAATTTAATAAAGCAGTTCTTATCTCTGCTATAGAATCGGTGTCCTGACACTTATCGAGATTATAAAATGCACTACTCGCCTCTCCTCCTTCGCTAATTAATAAGTCGTCGTATCGCAAATCTGGAATTAAGGCAGGCAATACCTGTTTAATTGAATAAGAGCCCTCCATCTCAGGTAAGTAATATTGTTTAGTTCTGAAGGGAGTCATTAAATCAACTAGACGATCTTGCAAAATTGATATTGCCTGTTCATATTGAGGGAACTGCTCCTTTAACTCACGCAACCTAGTGTTTTCGAAGGCCTTATTATATACTAAAATGCTACCATTGTCGCCTATATTTTGCAATAGCTCTTCTACAAATAATAATAAATTAGTGGTTTTGTTTTCAGCTAGATATTCGCAGTGCTTTATTGCACCACCCTCTTCTTGTTGACTATGCAACGAAAATTGAAAAGGCATTTGCCGGTAAGGCCATTGTCCATCTTGTTCAGGAATAGGTGTACACCAAGTTTCGAAGTCCAAAAAATACAGAGGATACTTAAGTGTTCCCAAAAATGTAGCAATCCCTTCTTTATCTATTGAGGGAACACCATAATCTAAAATCTCAGGCTTCTTATCTTTGAAACAATATCCCTGAAAATCGCATGAATATGGAATATTACAATGAGGGCCAACCGAAATTTCGGGAAGTTGTTTAGTGGCTAACATATTTTTCAGTTCCTCAATCTTCAAAGCCACACTTTCCTGTCTCTCCCTTACTTGCTCAATTATTGAAGTGGGAGAAAACAGTTGTTGCAAATCCAACTCTCCATTTAGGATATATTTATTATTTAAGTGGAGTATGAAAATGTCCTCAAGCTCGATACCCGAATTAGTAATTACATGGTATTGTAAAGCCGCATCCTGCAAATAAGGTTCTTTTACGCTTGTGCTACTCTTTACTTCATAGGCATACCATTTATCCTTTCGCTTAACCATTATATCCATAGCCGCAAGTACGCCATCAAATTGAAATGCTGCTTCGTAAATTACTTTAGCTCCTCTTGCAATCAGATTTGCGGTATCAACCACCGACTGTTGATAATGAAAAGCATCTACCGGCGATGCATCAATGCCACCATAATAACGCTTTTGTGCGAGGAGTCCTACATCGGTACCACTTTGAAAAAGAGCTGTCATTGCTTCATCTTCCTCGTCTCTTACAGAAGGATTAAACTTATGCAACCACAATCGTTTCAGACATTGACTGCCATACATGAAAGTAGATTTCGAGAGAATATGTCGTTGAGGTAGTTGCATAATATTCTATTTTATAAACTGTATTAAAACCAAGCACATTAATATTCTGGAAATTATATTGCTAGTTTAACCTTGATTACTCAATAGGATTCTACTACAATTAATAATTACTTCAAACTCAAGTCTTTGTTTGATTTGTTTGACTTCAACGTAATATATTATGTCTTCAGTAAAAGAATCTGCGCAAAAAACTTGTCTTTTTGTATTTAATAATTTCCCAACGAGTCTATTGCGTAATCTGGGTTTAATTTCCAAAAAGTCCGTGACAAAGAGGCTTCTGAATTAGAACAGACTTTCAATGTTCACCCATTCCCCATCGATAGGAATTATATTCCAATCCAATCAAATCAATAACCCGATCAACAACAGTACCTGCTACGTCTTCGATTGTTGTAGGTTTACTATAAAAAGAGGGCGTAGCGGGACAAATAATTCCTCCGGCAAGGGTAACAGACTCCATATTTCGAATATGAATTAAATTGTAAGGCATATCCCTAACAACTAAAATCAATTTTCTTCGTTCCTTTAAAATTACATCGGCAGCACGAGAAACTAGATCATCACTGATACCATTTGCTACTCGGCCCAAAGTGCCCATACTGCAAGGAATTACAATCATAGTATTGTACTTAGCAGAACCTGAAGCAAAAGGAGCCATAAAATCATTTTTTTCATAATAGTTTACAGGATAGTTACTATAATCACTGCCGCCAATTTCTGTTTGCCAAACATCTTTTGCATTATTACTCATCACGATTCCCAAATCAGACCATTGATCTTTTAAAAGCATAAGCCTATCCAATAAAAGCTTGGCATATATTGAACCACTTGCCCCCGTAATTGCTACCACAATCTTATTTGCCATACATTTTATTGTAAAATGAATTGAATGAATAAAGTTTAAAAACTCAATAGACTAGTAAAAACACAAAAGTTTGATTTAAGTTGACTATTCTAATTACAGTGCCGAAACGATATAAACCCAGATTATGCGATACTAAAAAATTACAATATCTAAAAGCTACTAAAGCATAGCAAAAAAAAGTGTTACTAGTAAAGAGTATTTACCACAAGTAACACCATTTTATATACAAGGAATTGTAGTCTCTAAAATTGCTTAATCAAGTTAGATTTGATTAGACTATTTGTGCCCCTTGTAATTTCGATGATTTCCATGTGGTAAAAGCTCCTTAGAAGGAACAAAAGAGGCAAGAATTCGGAATTTCCAAACCTTGCCTCTCTTGTATATAAAACTCAATTTAATAATTAAAGTGTAATACTTATTAAGTAAACCCTACTACTCAAAACCTCTATTTGGCATCCTTTACATCGGTAGCTACAACAGTGGCTTTAACTTTCATGACTACCCTTCTGTTCTTAGCCCTACCATTAGGATTGTCTTTATTATTTACTGTTTCAGGAGCTGCAGGTGCAGATTTACCATAAGATTTAAGACGTAAACGAGATTCGCTAATACCTCTTTCTATCAAGTAATCTAAACAAGCAATTGCCCTTGCCCTACCAATCTTCATATTAACTTCTTCAGACCCCTTCGAATCGGTGTGACCACTTATATCTAAAGTCAATGAAATTGTTGGATAAGTTTTTAAAATAGCCAAAAGGTTATTCAATGTCTCGGCGCCCTCAGGTTTAACATCAGTTTTATTGAAATCAAAATAAATAGTTACAGAATCACTCTTATTTATAGTAGCTGCAACATGTTTTACAATACCAGGATCTGTAATTGTAACAACAGGCTTTTGAGGAGTGTTAGGCGATTCTGGCACCCACTTATCCATACAATAAGTTACAGTATAAACAGTATCACCATCTAAAGATTCAGACATAGCATTAAAATGTACATCCTTATCAAAATAGGCCTTCTTTTCGAACCATATTCCATTTATTGAATCATTCAAATTTATAGAGAATGCACCTGCTTGTGAAGTACTAACAACATAGCTACGGTTAGAATCAATTGCATTCAACACAGAAACGTATGCTTTTTGAATTGGCTTCTTAGTTTCACAATCAATCACCAATGCATTCAACTTCTGTTTATAATAAACCTTCTTGCCTTTGTCCATACATATCTCAATCAAGTAGGTTGTATCCATATATAATTCAGGATCGTACCTAAAGGATTGAGAACGTGGGTTGTAACCTTTCTTCTTTACTGTAATACCAGAAATAGAATCAGAAAGATTAACTAAGAATAGACCATCTGAACCCACAACAATTTTCTGGCTCTTAGTACTGTCTATTTCATTATTGATAACTACAACACCCTTATCAATTGGTTTTCCTGTTTTACAATCAGAAAGCAAACCGTCAATCTTTTGTTTGAATACCTTTTTAGGTAATATTTTAACCGCAAAAACCTCTAAACAACAAGAGGAAGCCCTATCAGAACTTACGAATGCATTTTTATAAAGACTATCCTTTGAAGATGTGAAATAGTAATTATCATCACGAACAGAGTTAATTGGATATCCCATATTAACAGGAGTTTGCAAAGAATTTAAATCGCCGTTTGATGAAAATAAATCATAACCTCCCATACCTACTCTACCATTAGAGGAGAATACTAAAGATTTAGTTTTAGTATGATAAAAAGGAGCTTTATCATCTTCCTTTGTATTTATTGCCTTTAAATTAAACGGCTCTCCAAAACTTCCATCAGCTTCAATCTTTGAAGCCCAAATATCATATTTGCCCACCCCGTCTGGACGATCAGATGCATATAATAAGTAAGAACCATCATCAGTAATAAATGGTTGATTTGAGTTATAGCCAGATTTATTTATTTTTTCATCAAGCTTTGTGGGTTCGCTCCAAGATCCATCACTATTTCGATTACTTACATAAATAGAAGCATTAATTTGAGCATTTCCAGATTCCCAACGAGTAAAATATATTTTATTTCCTGAGGGAGAAAATGTAGGCGTTCCTTCATTTGTAGCAGTTAACGAAGGGAACTTAATCATTGTTGACTTATCAACTACCGTGTCATGATTGATTGCGTTATAAAACAAATGATTTACATGACTATTAGTCTTGCTAAACTTATTTACAGTATCTACTATACGTGAAGAAGTAAATATCAAAGTATCCTTATAAATAAACGGCGCATAAGCCCCTTCAGTTTGATTTATATTTCCCTTTAATTTATTAAGTGCAAATTCAGGTGGCTTTCTTGTTTCAACTTGTTGACGAATAAAATTTATATTATTTAGTTCATTATTAGCAATTGCAACGTTTTCTACATCTGATTCATTGTCTTTAATAAACCTCTTCAAATCTCTTTCTGCTGCATTATAATCGCCACGTGCTCTCAAACATACGCCATGCCATAAACGAGCTAAAGGATATTTTGGACTTCTGAATAAGATTACTTGTTTGTACCATTTATCAGCACTTGCATAGTCATTCAACATCCTATAGCTCTGTGCAAGATTATAAAAAACTTTCAAGGCTTGAGGCTTATTAGGACTTATGTCCTCAAATTCTAGCAATTTTTTCTTTTTATTATTGCTGTAAGGGGCATACATAACAGGAGCTTCACGAAGTCCTAAATAAATTTCGTAATTTATAATTGCATTGTAATATGCACCGCTTTGAAAATACTTATCTGCTTGTTTCACCGCAACAAAGGATTGCCCTACGGCATGTAGCTGAAATAAAATTACAAATCCTGCGATAATTATACGATTCAACATCAATTTACCTTTTAAACATTTACTAAATAGTCAACACATTAAAACCTAGGACATTTAAAGAATCCTTTATCCGTTCCCTTCCTATTCGAATACATCAATGAAAACTCGTAACTAGAAGCACCCTTTGCTCCTGTAGTACTCATTTGAGATGCATTTACATCGTAACTTAAACCTACAATCAAATTATTGAAATTCAAACCTAAATATGGATAAAACGCATCCTTTACCCGATAATTTACACCTGCCATCAAATCAACCTCTTCTATTACACTTATTTGCCAATAACCTCCTAACATGATTTCTTGTGATTTGCCTTCTTTCATTATTAAAGCGTTCGGTACTATACTCGAGTTTTCGGATAAAAGTACACGTGCGCCACCATGTAAGGTATAACGAATATCAAGAGTAGGAGGAGTTGCGCTAGAAACAAAGAATGAGTTTTTAGGCTGAGTAATATGAGCTGCAGAAAAGCCACCAAAGAAATTAGTCTTCTTATCAGGATCAGCATCAAAAAAAGTAACACCGGCACCCATATCAAACATGGAAGTACTCTTTTTTCCATTAGCAAAATTCTCCCCATTTCCAATAGGTTCAAATCCAAAGTAAGGCTTATACTGATAACCACCCTTTAACTTTGAAAAATCAAAACCTTGAGAAATGATACCGGCACTCATCCCAAATGTGATAACTTTTGTACCCTCTCTACCAAATCGAATTCCGGAATAAGAAATTGACCCCATCCCATTAAAATATTTATATCCGGCATCACCCGCTGTTTGTTGTAAAAGACTGAGGCCAAAGTTTAAATTTTTACTAGTAGTAAAATCGGCAGATAAGCCAACAGTTGAAAATGCTTTTGTGACACTACTCCATTGACTTCTATCGATTACCCCCACCCGATAATCTCCATTTGTTGCCCCTGTAAGCGCAGGATTAAGCCATAAAGGGTGCATATAATATTGAGAAAAATGCGGGTCAACCTGAGCTTTTGCAAAACTCACAATACCTAATAATGCTATTAAAATAATTTTCTTCATCTTCTTCATCTTACTAACGGATTAAATTTACTGCACCTTTTTTAACGATGGTTTCACCTGTTATCAAAACCAATTTAGCAACATACACATATACACCTGAAGGTTGGTACTCACCTTTATATTTACCGTCCCACTTATTATCCTTGATACTACTTGACGAATAAACTACCTCACCCCACTGATTAAAGATTTTCAGATCGAGCGACTTAGCATATTTACCATACACACTGAAAGTTTTATTTTCAACTTGAGTAGCTGCAGGTGCCAAGAAATTGGGAATATATATATCATTTAACTGACCTATCACTTCAATCTTCACTGAAACAGAATCAGAACACCCATTTAAATCAGTTAATTTGTAGTAAATAGTTCCGAATCCAAGATTGTTTCCACCGGTTACAACTCCTGTATCTTTCTTATTTATAACCGTTAAATAGTTATTATCCTCACTATACCATAATCTTTTACCATTGAGTGAATCATCGGTTAAATTTAGCGTCAATCCAACATTTACACGCAAACTATCGTACTTGATAGGTGCAATTATTGGTAATGGTTTCACATCAATTATAAATGGCCCATTCGTATTTATACATCCAAATGAGTTTGTAACTTGATAATAAATACTATCTAATCCCTTGCTTACCCCTGTGATGCTACCTGTTGTAGGATCGATAGAAAGATTTGCATTTGTGGCAGACCAAACTCCATTAGGCGTACTATTTTGTAAAGGTTCAGTACTCTTTAAACAAAGAATTGAATTACCGGTAATGCTAGCAACAGTAGGGAGTGAAACTATTGTAATTGCCTTTGCCACAGTATCATAACAACCTCCTGTACTTGTAACCTTAAACCGCATTATACCTGTACCGGCAACTAATCCATTAATTAATCCTGAAGCAGAGTCGATAGTAGCAATATTTGTATTATCACTAAACCAAACTGCAGTATCACCAGAATTAACCTGAGTTAGACTTGTATAAGTAGTTTTCTTACCCACACAAATACTATCCAAGCCTACAATTGGTAATACTTTAGGCGCACCAATTGTGATTGCAAAAGACTTAATGGTGGTTCCACAATTATTATTCACACTATATCTGATAGTATCTGTACCGACCCCTTTACCAAATACCTTTACTGAATCTAAATTATTAACTCCTTGAATCGTTACGATACTAGCTGAGTCACTAGTCCATTTGATTCCTGTACCACCTGTAGTAGGATTCTTTAAATATGTTTCAGCAAATCGACACATATTACTGATACCTGTAATTTCAGATACATTATTAATATTGACAGTAATACGATGTGCAACAACAGAGTCGCAACCAAGTACAGTCACTTTGTAAGTAATATTTGCAGAACCTGAACTATTTCCTGTTACAACACCCTTAATCGAATCAATTGTCGCAATTGATGGAGCATCACTATACCAAATTCCATTAGGTGTTGTATTCGTGAGAAGAATTCCAGAATTAATACAAACACTATCATTTCCTGTAACTTTTTGAACACTCGGAATTGGGTTTACACTAATTAATGTATCAACCTTTTGTTTACAACCATTACCATCGGTGACAGTGTAAGAAACCTTTGTTTGTCCAACAGCTATTCCAGAAACAACGCCCGAAATACTATCAACTTGTGCCTTTAATTCATCTGCACTAGTCCATTTACCCTTCCAAATGCCCGTACTGTTGTATGCATTTGCTAAAGCAGTAGTTCGACCAAAACATGCCGTATCATTTCCTGTAATAACAGGGAGAACAGGCAAAGTATCAATTTTCAAAGGAGCAGCACTAATATTAGAACAACCATTATTATCTGTAACCTTATATTGAATTATAGTAGATCCTACAGCGACTGCATTTACAAATCCACTATTTGAAATAGATGCAATTGTTGAATCAACACTTCTCCAAGATCCGGATAATGTCTTATTGGAAAACTGTGCAGTTGAATTTAGACAAAGATCTTGAAAACCTTGAATGGCCGCAATATGTGGCGTATCAAGTACAGTCAATGACGTTTGATGGAAATTAAACTGAGAACAGGCATTTGTTGGGTTATAAAAGATAGAGGTTGTTCCAAAATGAACACCATATAGAGTATCACTATTAATATTCAATAATCTAGCAATATTAGGATCAGATACTATCCACTGAAACCCTGTAGCTCCTCTTGTATTATTTGTCAATATGATCGTATCGTTTACACACATTGGATTTTTAAATGTGTAAGAACCTACAATAGGTGGTCCAACAACCATATTTAATTTAATGGTATCAACACCACATGTATTTTGTATAACATAGCCAACAGTTACTAATCCGTTATTTACCCCTGTTACTGTACCAGAAATAGAATCAATTGTAGCTACAGAAGTGTCACTGCTAATCCACTTGCCATTTTTTATAGGATGGCTTAGATTTTCGCTAATAC
The DNA here is from genome assembly GCA_947379895.1 of Chitinophagaceae bacterium. GTDB lineage: Bacteria > Bacteroidota > Bacteroidia > Chitinophagales > Chitinophagaceae > Parasediminibacterium. Next base: position 18,129 of record CANCPA010000053.1, read on the forward strand.
CCTTACAAAGAATAGTATCTCCTACAATTGGTTGAAGCGGAAGTGCATTTTGAACAGACAATAAAATAGTGGCAGTCGTATCTCCACAACTATTTGTCATCGTATAAGTTATGGTAGCACTTCCAGAATCTATACCAAGTACATCTCCACTTACAGGATTAATTGTAGCCACTTTTGGATCACTTGATGACCAAACTCCGCCGCCCGCTAAGGCAGTATTTGTTAAAGTAGTATGATATTGTTTACAAATAGTATTCTGACCAGTATTATCCCCAATAATTGGCTTACCAACTGTTAAGAAATAAGATTGTGTGGTATTTCCACAACTGTTTGCAATTGAATAAGTAATTGTTGTGATACCTAAATTAACCGCATTAACAAAACCGCTATTTGGATCAATTATTGCAGTACTAGGATATGTACTTGCCCAAATTCCACCAATACTATCATTCTTAAATGTTAGAGTATCAACAATTGAACAAAGACTATGTACCCCTTTAATTGTATCAACTATAGGAGTGCCAATTATTAGGTTTGCAGATCGTATAGTAGTTCCGCAAGCAATATCAGTAAATGTATTTGTAATTGTTACTACACCCTGTTTTATTGCAGTAACCAAACCGCTATTATCTACTGTAGCCACTGCAGGATTACTAGATGTCCAATTGCCACTTCCATTACTTGTAGATAATTGATTTGTTGAACCAATACAAAGTGGACTATTTACGCCAATTATAGTAGAGTCAGGATTTGCATTGACTGTAACTGCATAAGGGGGGGTGATAGTGTAACAATTATTTGAATCGGTTACTGAATATTGTACAGAAGCCCCTCCTGCATTAACCCCTGTAATTTTTCCTGTTTGATCTACATCTAATGTATTAGGATCATTTGAAACCCAAACTCCTTTTGGAGTTGTTTCTAATAGATACTTGAAAGAGCCCACGCAAATTACCGTAGGACCTGTAATAGGATTCACTATTGGCAATGGATTTACATGGAAATAAATCATGTTACTTGTATCTGTTTTAGTAGCTACAACGCAAGTAGCATTTCCATGCATCACACAATAAGCAGAATCTCCATCATGCAACATATTTGATGCATCAGTATTAAATGTATAGGTTGAAGAAGTGTTAGCAGCAATTAATGTCCAGGTACCACCATCTTTGAGCCACCAATCAAATGTGGGCACATCTCCATTTGCTGGGTCAGCAGCATTGGCTGAAAGAATAGCAGAAACAGAATGCTGAACACTAAAACACAATGTATCCCTTGTTGGCAACCAAACTGAATCGTAAAAGTTAGGGGTAATAGAAACAGAATAAGGTAAGGCAACAATAGAATCATTCTGAATACAGGCAATGTTACTAAATACCTTCATGTAGATAGTATCGCCTGTATGCAAGACTGGATTATAATGGAAGGTATCTGGAGCCGCACCTGACAATGTATCCATCCAAGTTACATTCCCATTATTTGACACCCACCAATATCTAGGAGGATAAGGAGCATTCTTGCTTGAATTGATTACCGTGTCCTTAAAAAACTTTGTTGTGACTAAAGTATCATACGCACAGATTAGCTGTGGTTCTACTGGTATTATGGAAGCAGTTAATACAGGTGAAAGTGTATCTAAAGGTATTCGAGCCACTGCCGAATCAAACAATAAACAATTACTTGTATTATTAATCAATTTCACACACAATGTATCGCCCGGATACAGTTGCTTAAAGGTTTTCCCTCCATAAAAATTTTGAAAACTAATCGTATCCTTTTGCGGAATCGTACTAGGTGGGATATTCAAATCAGCTGAATCTCTATGGAAACTAATGGCATAGTTACTATCTGTACCACTATGAATAGATGAATCATAGAGGTACGCATTTGCATTCGGATGATTTGTAGAATCAAGCATTCTTCTAGTACCTGCGGAATCAACAAACCATAAATAGCTAGGACGATCGCCCGCACTAGACACACTATCAGTGGCCCAAAAAATAACTGAATCTTGACGGTTTCGCCTTGCCAATATATCATTAGGACATAAAAACTGTTGTATATTACCTTTACTAAAAATTTTAATAGTTGGTGCAAAAGAAGGAGTAATATTCATCACCTTGATGTTGCTATAATTTCGTAAAGGAGTTACTATCGAAGAAACGGTATCAGCTAGTATCGAATCACGAGCACAACTACCAACGGGCCAAACAGTGAAAGGAGAGACCAAAAACGAATCTTTGTCATATGGACAACTATTAGTTTTCCGTGCAAATAAGATACACCGCACCGAATCCCCATTTTGTAGGGAATTTGGCATTGCTACAAATTTATTGTAAAGGAATCCAATACTATCTCTAATCGTTTTAGCACCTGTACTATCATCCGAGTAAATGGTGGAGTCCAAACGGGTGACACTTAATGGATCCGTATTTGGATGATAAGCAGGGTCAGAAGGATTATAATAGACACTATTCCTCACTTGTGGTTGACTAGACGAATTCCAAACTTCCCAAACCAATGCGTATCTTGTAGTAGTATCTTTCTTGTAAATTACCGAATCCGTTATACCATCTACTGCTTTCAATGGAGAACCATCTGCTGCTCTTATTGTATCGGCAATATAGTGAAAAGCTACACTAAAACTATCAGTCATAGCTGAACAAATATTAGTATCATTATTAATGCCCTTCATTCCAGTTATAGTTATAGTTGGAATTGGAATTGAATCCAAAAGCCTAATATAGATAGTATCACTTATGTATGGAATCGCACATGTTTGACTATTGTGCAAAGTACATATTAGAGTATCATAAAATACGCCTGCTGGAATTGACTTAACATCAAGTACACTATCCATACTTATAGTAGTATCTGCTTCACCATTTGTACCTGGCTTGATTATATCAGGAACGTGAGATAAAAGGGTTTGAGTATTTCCACTTAAGCGGAACCAATTATAAGAATATTTTTTCGTTAAATCTTTTGGATTTGATACAGCATTTAATCTAATTGTATCTCCCTTACAAAATGTCTTATACACTCTAGTGTTTAACTTATTACCAAGAGCATCTGTACCGACTGTATCTGTACCTTTTATTGGTCTTAAATAATGTAGTCTGTCAGGTTCATCAGTATTTATTGAGAAGGACACAGAATCAACATAAGGGATAGTCCATGTTTGATTTGCACTAATAATTGATTTAATTATAGGTCTTGTAATTGCGGGCTCTCCTCCATCTAAAATACAATAGTATGGAGAATGTATGTAAGCAAATAATTCGTCTTTGTAATGTATCTGAGAAAATGAAGAATCTCTATGACTGTAAGATTTAGCAGAATCAGGAGATACAGTCATTTGACTACTCAAATTAAAAATAGTGGTGTCTTTGTAAGAATTGATAGGATACGTATACTTAGTTGCTAAAGTATCAAAATGACGAATATACCATATCACAGTATCCAATTTGGCCACTGCACTACTATTTAAAGAATATTTAATTCTAATAGGATTACAATTAATGTTTGTTGCATCCAAGTCTTCAGTTGATACTAATTTAATATCAGGAACAACGCCATAAGATAAGTATTCCCTTTGCCAGTTTTGTAAATCTGGTCTTGAATTGGGAAAATATCCTGCAAAGTCCAAAGTTGCTCCATCTAATCCAGTACTCCAATGTGAATCCCATTTACAAGAATCACTATTTACAAAAGGAGGAGTAATCCTACTATTTAAATATGCAATTTCTCCGTCCTTTAAATTTAAAGAAGTAGGACTACTAAAATTAGATTTAAGTACAGGAGGAGGAATTTGCACTTGCGACTCAGGTATTAACTCAAGTGAACTTCTTGAAATAATATAAACATTTGATCTACTAGCGAATCCAGATATTAAAGGAATTGCAGTACCTGTAGTTTCATCACCATAGCCAATTAAGCTATTTGAATAGGGTGCATCATTATGAATTAGTATGATTGACCCAAATGGTACCTTTGTGTACCACTCACCTGGCCTACTACGAAAACGATAACGTCCAGAAGCAAGTCCATTAGTATTAGTAGTACTATAAGTTGATGCTCCATTTTTATCATAAATTACAAATCCAGATAAATCAGCTTGATATAAGAACTTCTTATTTTTTTCGTTGCAATCCCTCGTACCTCCCACCAAAAGTTGAATGTATTCACCATCATTAACACCTCTAGCAAGAGATGTTGTTAACAAATGGAAAGACTGATTTTGCATAATCATTCTGTTACTAGTGTCTCTTAACGTGAAGTCTTCATCGTAAGGACAACTAGATGTTTTCTTTGCCAATAAAATACATTGTAAGGTATCTTGGGAATTGTAGAAATTGCTGTAAGGAAAAGAAGGTATATGATCACCATCCTTAAATGTGATAGATGTATCAATAGGAACTCCGTTTAAAACCCAAACTAATCTATACCTTGCAGATGAATCAACGTAGTGAGCAAAAGTTGTATCATAAGTTATTAAAGTATCTTTTAACTTAGGATCACAATTTTTGGCAGTAATTTTTTTGGAAGAGTCTATTGATAGAATTGAGTCTAACCCATTAACTCCCTTTAATGTACTATCATAATGAAATTTTACACTAAAAGTATCCTTAAAGTATACATCTATAATTTTGTCTCCAGAAATACCTGTAAGTCCAGAAATAGTAATTTTTGGTATTTTGATTACATTCAATGGAGTATTTTTGAATATATATATAGTAGTAGTATCAATTAAAGGAATCACTCCACATTGCAATCCACTAGTCAAAATACATTGAATAGTATCTAAGTTTTTTACTAAACTATCCTTAAATATACTGTCATTAGATACAGGTGTATGATTTACAAACCATTGGTAATTATCACCTAAATATGAATGATTAGGTGTAGCAGTGAAGGTTATTGTGTCTCCCGTACAATAAAATGATTTAAACACTCTAGAACTATCTAAATTTCCCTGTAAATCCTTACCGACAGAATCTATTGAGACATTTTGACCAACAATATTTGGGGAAATAGCAACTTGTAAAAATCCAGGAGAATAAAAAATCAAGCTTGAATCAAAAGTTTTATGAGCAGTTACACAAGTTAATGAAGTAGTTACCTTTAACGATATATAATCCCTGCTTCTTAATGTATCAATCAAAGTATTGGTACTATTAGAAGTTACAAGTGTATCATTTATTCTCCATTCATAAGTTAGCGAATTCGCAGGAAGTGAACTACTTGCCTTAAGTATAACTGCAGCCGAACAAGAATTATCATTAGAAGTATCAATTGATATTTTAAATATAGGAGCTCCAGAAGCTTTATTTATAGAATCAACCCATGATATCAACAAATTATTATAAAAACTACCTGCTGTTGTATTAGCCATATTTGCATTTACTACAGTCCATTTTGCAAAATCATTCCTATTAAAAGGAGGATATTGCGGTGATGAATATTTTACAGTATCAGCATAAATAGGGGTATTCAAATATGCATTTTGTCCAAATCCGAAAGTAACGTCAGGGGGTAATGGTAAAATAGTTTGTAAAGAATCAAATACAAAAGGTGATGATGAGCTCAATTCTAACCAACTTACAGGAACCACATATACATGAGGATTTACAATACCCAAACTATCATCAGGATAAGTAATTGCTGATGTATTTTTGTTGTTATCGTTATAAATCACAATTATTGAACCAAAAGGAACTGAATTCCATGTAGGGGTATTAGGAAAACGATAATATCCAGAAGCAATTCCAGGTTTTGTTCCATTATTATAACTAATATTCCCATGCTTATCGTATATAACAAAATTACTAATATTCGCTAGACTGTCCCATGAGTTCTTTTCAGTACAACTCTTATTACCATCCACCAAAAGTTGTATGTATTCCATATCTTGACCATTTGCAGAAGTATCTTTCGAAAATGCAGTAGTCACTAATGTAAAATGAGGAGTTATCTGTCCATAAGAAGAAAAACAAATAGTAGCAAGAAATAGTAGTAAGAGATTCTTTATCATAATCACCAATCATTGAAATAGGTACGAAAGTACCAATTAAATAAATAATAAATGAATGCTTTTTTTATTTACAGCCATTTTCATCAATAAATCAGCCCAATTACACTGATTTATTCAACAAAAATTGAATACTTTAGTATAAACACAACTTTTGTACCAAATCAAATCGAGGCTACTGAGAAATTATTTATGGCTTATTGCTATCTGGAAAATAAAAATACTTATTAACCATAAAATGAAAATAGTGTAAAATATGATAGTTACGGCATTATGAATCCCTTTGAATTTCAACCAACGATGCATCTTTTCATCACGCATAGCATAACGGCCATAAACATTAAAGAAATTCCGAAAAGCATAACTTGGTCTGTGTGGCTTATACCATATTAAAACAATAAACTTTATTATCACAAAAGCAATCAAAAAAATATACCCATAAGTATAAACGAGTAAAAAGAAATCATCAATTATCATAAACTACTTAGTGTAAATTGGTGCGAAAGGTAAGAGTGCATTTCCTCTAATAACCCTATTTAAGCAAATTTTAAGGTAAAATATATAATTTAATAACACCAAATCAAGTGTGTGACTCATTAATTTAAACAAATAAAGAAATTCTATAACTGTCTTTATCTAACCCTTTCTTTAATTTCCTGCAACTTTAATAATGCCTCTACAGGTGTCAATCTATTAATATCGATTGCCCCTAACAACTGCCTAATTTCATTAAATGTCTGTGAATGTGCATCAAAAATGGAAAGCTGTACTTGTGGTGCGGTAATACTCTTTGCCGCCTTGC
>CANCPA010000054.1 GCA_947379895.1 Chitinophagaceae bacterium
ACCTGCGGAAACTCGGTTCATAAACACCTAATTTTCCATCAGATTCAAAACTTTTCGACACCTTAACGGTGTAAACGTTTGCAACTTTTTCTGTTCCCATTTTCTCCTTTTTTGCCCATTTTACTGACAAGCTATTTCAGGAGATGACAGCTATTTTTACCAAAAGGGTCACAAGGTTTTGAACAAAGGAACACAAGGAACAGTTTACTTTTTAGGTACTTACCTGCCAATTTTTTAAAAGATAGTCCTTGTGTTCCTTGTTTTTTCTTCGTTGCCTTTGTGGGAAAAACTCCTGAGTAATACCCTATTTGAAATCATCACCTCTAAATATATAGTCAATAAAGATGTACCGTTAAAATGTCAACCGATAAGTTGGTACCGGAAAAAATCCCTGTTGATACTCATATACAGTCTTATGTGTACGAGGGTTATAGGTATTCATAAATATGTTTTGGTGGTTCGTTACATTTTGTAAGTCAATAGCAAATTCCTGAGTTGTATGCTTACCATTTTTTCTCCAAGCTATCTTTATATCTGTCCTAAAATAGGGAGATTCGGTGATAGAATAGGCTTTACTATCATTATAAACAGCTTTGCCTGCAATGACAGAAGCGGCATAATCAATTGGCGTTTCTTTCTTTCCACCTGCAATACTCATTTTAATATTGAATGATAATACATTATCCTTTTCTTTATTCAACTGCCATTCTTTACCTAGCAATAAATTGCTTGCATATTGATTATTAAAGGCTGTGCTTCTTTCAACGCCATCGCTTCCTTTATAATTGGAATTAAGAAGACTTGCTGTAAACAAATAATAAAAACCCTTGCTATAGAAATGCTCTAAAGTCAATTCAACACCATAATTTCTACCTGTTCCCTTATTTTGAAGACTGTCTTTATAAGAGTACCCAAAATCGTTTCCGGTATTTATGGCCGAATAGAAAGTGTTATAAGGCTGAATTGGTACTGAAAATAACTGCTGATAATAAGTCTCGATCTTAATTCGACTATTTTTCCCAATCAATAAATCATAACCCAATACTAAATGATTGCTCTTAGTAAAATCAAGATTTTTATTAGATTCATTTATTTGATTAATCAACTCATTTCTATAAAAATAGAGAGGGAGCGGTTGCATTTGTGCATGAAGTCCATATCCAATAGCAATAGATTGCTTATTAGAGATTTTGTATTGAATGGAAGCCCTTGGTTCTGGAGAAAAACTTTTATTTAATGTCAAATATTGCGCATGAAGTCCTGCTTCAATTGTCCAAAAGGGTGAGGCACGCCATTTCCATTGAGTAAACCCTTGCACAAGAACTGTATTTCCTTTTTGCGAGATTGTTGTAACCTTGTCAGTGCCTCCATTGTAAAGGTTTTCGAGAAATAAATTAAAGAAATTCCAATCTGCCTGTATACCCGAAACAATAGATTGAGTATAATCAATTTTATGATTAAGATTAAATATAGCAGATAGTTTCTGCGTCCTAAAAGAGCCATATCCACTAGGAAACGCTTTTCTTGTTAATACACTAATTGAATCTCCATTATATTTTTCATCAGTTGCTGTTAACCCTAAAATAAACTTCGCCCTTGTTTTTTCGGAAAGTAATCTGTCATAACTTAACCCTGAAATTCCAGTGAAGTATTTCACTTTAGTATTGGTATTTTCTGTACCATACAAATTGGTTTGTGTAGTATCTACATCATTTCCCATAAAGTTAACTTTGCTATTCCCCCCCAATCCGAAAAATGTCCAAACACCTTTATGTTGATCAGGAATCACTACTTTAAATGAAAAGTCTTGATAGACAGGAATCGCAGTACCTGTTCCAACATTCATTCCTAATGCCTTAAATAATTCTAAGGACGAATAGCGATAGTTCACCAAATAAGAAGCTTTCTTCTTTTTAGATAGAGGTCCTTCTGCACCAAATTCTATTCCATTGAATCCACTTTGAAATACAAACTCATTCTTCTCTTTGTTTCCTTTTCTAAGCTTTAAATCAAATACTCCAGCCAATGCATTACCATAAGTTGCAGGAAATGCACCGGTAAGAAAGTCTGATTTATCAAGTAAATTATTATTCAGCATACTTACAGGCCCACCTGAACTACCTAAAGATCCAAAATGATTAGGATTGGGAATATTGAGGCCTTCTAATTGCCAAAGCAATCCAATAGGTGAATTTCCCCTAATAACAATGTCATTACGAGCATCATTTGCTCCGACTACCCCTGCAAAATTTGCCGCCATTTTAGATGGATCTCCTAAACTTCCCGCATATCGTTTAGTATCTTCTATATTAAAAGAGCGACCACTAACCAATACTAAATCATTATTTGTTTTATTTTTTGAAGAAGCGCCTTCAACTGTTACTTCCTTAAGGCTATGAAATTTTTCAGTAAGTTCCAATTCTACTACTGCTTCTTTACCCACAGTAACTAATATCTCACTAGCTGATTTTGTTTCATAGCCAACAGCCGAAACTAACAACTGCCAACGTCCTAGTGGTAAATTATTGAACTTAAAATTGCCCATGCTGTCTGAAACAGCTTTTAAACTTTGTTGGTTTTGAACTAATAAAATAGTTGCACCAATAATTGGCTGATGACTGATTTCTGCCGTTATTTCTCCTTTTAATGACTTTGAAGAACTTTGTGCAACTGCCTTATTAGAGAACAGAAACCATACGATGCCCCCGATTAACAGGGCTGCTTTTGTTGTTGAATTTATCATGACTAAATAATTTTCAACAAAGGTGTAAAGACATTTTTGGGAAATAAAATGGGTGGGATGACTGGCAACTATTTTGGGGTAGAAAGTTTGTTTTAGGGTAAATGGTAAGCTAATTGGGGTGAATGGAAAAGAATGATGAATTAAGATTGATGAGCTTTATTGATAGCTCATCAGTCTTAATTCATGACTCATAACTTATTCCATATTTTGCCTTAACCATTTTTCAGCTTCTTCTATAGACATACCCTTTCTATTTGCATAATCTTCCACTTGATCGGGCTGAATCTTTCCTACACCATAATATTGACTCTGCGGATTAGCAAAATACCAACCACATACTGACGATGCAGGATACATTGCCAAACTCTCGGTCAAAGAAATACCAATAGCTTCGGTTACGTTTAATAATTCGAACAACTTATACTTTTCTGTATGGTCAGGACAGGCAGGATAACCCGGTGCAGGACGAATACCTAAGTATTTTTCATGAATCAATTCATCGTTAGTCAGGTGTTCGTCTGTTGCATAACCCCAATATTCTTTACGAGTCTTCAGGTGAAGGCATTCTGCAAAGGCTTCTGCTAATCTGTCGGCAAGTGCCTGTAACATGATTTTATTATAGTCATCATGATTGCCTTCAAACGCCTTAATATGTGGTTCAATACCATCAATTGTAACGGCAAAAGCGCCAATATAGTCACCCCTATCCCCTAAAGGGGGAGTAAATGAAATAGGTCTAATGAAATCAGCCAAGGAGATATTAGGTTGTCCGGGTGCTTTTTCTATTTGTTGACGCAAAAACTCAAGGTTGAAGGTTTTTTCCTCACCTTCTGTCTTATTCCCTACACCTTTAACCTTAACTGTGTCCCCTTCGCTTCCTGCTTCCCAAAATCCTATCGTTCCCTTTGCATGTAACCATTTTTCGGCAATGATAATATCCAACAATTCATTCGCATCATTATAAAGTTTGGTTGCCTCTTTTCCAACCGTTTCGTCTGATAGTATTGCAGGGAAGTTACCATGCATTTCCCACGCAATAAAGAAGGGTTTCCAATCAATAAAATGTCTTAATTCATTCAAATCGAAGTTGTCAAACACTTTAGTGCCTGTAAATTGTGGCTTAACAGGTTGATAGGTTGTCCAATCTATGTTCACCTTATTCTCAAGTGCTTTTTGATAAGAAAGGTAGTTTTTGTTAGATTTCTTATTGTCAAAGCCATGCTTCAATTTGGCATATTCTTCGTTTAGTTGTTTCAATAAGGCAGGCTTACTGTCATTGCTCAACAAATTACCTGCTACAGTAACACTTCTACTCGCATCTAATACATGAATCACACCATTGCCATATTCAGGGGCAATCCTAACAGCAGTATGCATACGACTAGTTGTGGCACCACCAATCAATAAAGGTTGTTTCATTCCACGACGTTTCATCTCCTTTGCCACATGTACCATTTCATCAAGAGAAGGAGTAATCAATCCACTCAAACCAATGATATCCACATTATGTTTGACGGCACTATCCAATATCTTATCTGTCGGAACCATTACGCCTAAGTCGATAATATCGTATCCATTACAACCCAAAACAACACCCACTATATTCTTTCCAATATCATGGACATCACCTTTTACAGTTGCCAATAATATTTTCGCTGCACCCGCACCTTCTTCATTTACCGTACCTGCAGCAATGTGTGCCAATCGGCGTTCTTCCTTTTCTGCTTCAATAAATGGGGTAAGTACAGCAACGCTTTTCTTCATTACCCTCGCACTCTTAACTACCTGTGGAAGGAACATTTTGCCTGCCCCAAACAAGTCACCAACAAAGTTCATTCCATCCATTAGCGGACCTTCAATTACATCTAAAGGCTTCGGATATTTTACTCTTGCCTCTTCAGTATCCGCATCAATATATTCTGTAATGCCATTTACCAAAGCATGTTTCAGTCTTTCCTCAACGGATGCTTCCCTCCACTTTTCATCTTTTACCTGAACCTTCCCCTTTGCTTTTACAGTCTCTGCAAAGGCGATTAGCTTTTCAGTAGCTTCATTATTATCGTTATTCCGATTCAGAATCACATCTTCGCACAATTCTTTTAGGCTAGGATCAATCTCATCATACACCACTAATTGTCCTGCATTGACAATACCCATATCCATCCCCGCCTTGATTGCATGATATAAGAATACCGAATGCATCGTTTCACGTACATGTTCATTGCCACGGAATGAGAAAGAAAGATTACTGACACCTCCACTGATTTTCACCAAAGGATATTTCTTCTTGATGATGCGGGTTGCCTCTATGAAGTCCACCCCGTAATTATTGTGTTCTTCCAATCCTGTAGCTATTGCGAATATGTTGAGGTCAAAGATGATATCCTGTGGATTATAACCCACTTTTTCAGTTAGAATTTTGTAAGCACGTTCTGCGATGTCAACCTTTCGCTTCAATGTATCAGCCTGACCTAATTCATCGAAAGCCATTACCACCACGGCAGCACCAAAGGATTTACAGATAAAGGCATGGTCAATAAACTTCTCTTCTCCCTCTTTCATCGAGATTGAGTTTACCACGCAACGCCCCTGAATACATTTTAGTCCCGCCTCAATAATCTCGAACTTAGAGCTATCAACCATTACAGGAATCTTGGCAATATCTGGCTCACTTTGTAATAAATTGATGTAGGTAGTCATCGCTTGAACACCATCAAGCAAGGCATCATCCATGTTTACATCAATGATTTGTGCTCCATTCTCTACCTGTTGACGTGCGACAGAAAGTGCTTCTTCGTATTGATTATTCAAGATAAGACGGGCAAACTTCTTGCTACCCGTAACGTTTGTACGTTCTCCGACATTAACAAAGTTTGTCTCCGGACGAACAATCAAAGGCTCCAATCCACTTAATCTCAAATAAGGTTTTATCGTTGTACTCATATTTTTTTCTTTTACCACAAGGAAAACAAGGTTAAAAACAAGGTTCACAATGGTTATATTTTCTTTACCACAAGGTAATTTCTTTGTGAACATTGTTTTCCCATTGTGTTCTTTGTGGTCAGGATCTCAATTTATTAAAAATACCCGTTTATAACTCTTCTTACTCCATCTTTAAATAATATTGAATTGAAGTTTATCAATAGCCCCAATTTATAATTACCCAACTTTAAATAAGTCATAATTTGAGCAAAATGAATGGGATTAATTGACTCAACTGATTTTATTTCAATAACAAGTTTTTGTTCAACTAATAAATCCACCCTGTAACCAACATCTAATTTTATCTTTTCATAAATTAAAGGCAATTCTTTTTGCCGCTCAACAAATAAACCATTATTAACTAATTCATAAAATAAACATTCCTCATAAGCATTCTCTAACAAGCCAGGACCTATTGCCTTATGTATTTTTAAACCACATTCAAAAACAACTTTTGCCAATTCATTTTCAGACATTCTCTCATTTCTATATTGTGAGACCGTTTTGTTACTTTAATATTTTCACAATCCTGGTGTCCTTTGTGAAAGCCCTTGTTGCCCTTGTGGTAAAGACTATACCAACTCTTCTTCCAATACAGGTAGCTTCCTCGGTATTATTGTTCTTACGTGGTCTGCAATATGTTTGATGTGGTCGGGAGTAGTGCCGCAACAGCCTCCTACTATATTTACCCAACCATTCTTTGCCCATTCTTCAATGAAATGTGCCGTTTGATGTGGTTGTTCATCATATTCTCCCATCGCATTCGGCAATCCTGCATTTGGATACGAAGATGTATAACAAGCGGCAATCCCACTTAATTCTTCAATGTGTCCTCTCATTTCTTGCGCCCCTAAAGCACAGTTCAATCCAACACTTAATGGGTTTGCATGCATTACCGAAATATAAAATGCTTCCAATGTCTGCCCACTCAAAGTTCTACCACTTGCATCAGTGATAGTGCCACTAATCATTATCGGCAATTCTTTTTTTCCTCTAAAGAACTGCTTAATTGCATAAATAGCAGCCTTTGCATTTAAGGTATCAAAGATTGTTTCTACCAATAAAATATCTGCACCACCATCCACCAAACCTTTGATCTGTTCGGTATAGGCTGCTACCACTTCATCAAAAGTAACTGCACGAAAGCCAGGATTATTTACATCGGGAGATAAACTCAATGTCTTATTCAATGGACCGATTGCACCCGCAACAAACTTCGGACGAGATGCATCTTCCGGATGCTTTTCATTAAACCGTTCTATTGCCTTTCTTGCACATTGTGCTGAAGCAACGTTCATTTCATAAGCAAGGGATTGCATATCGTAGTCGGCCTGTGCAATGACAGTGCTACTAAATGTATTTGTTTCAATGATATCTGCACCTGCTTCTAAATAAAGTAGATGTATGCCAACGATTATCTCAGGTTTTGTAATACTCAACAAATCATTATTACCTTTTACATCCAAATGCCAATCTTTAAACCTTTCTCCACGGTAATCAGCTTCCTCCAATTTATGGCGTTGAATCATCGTACCCATTGCCCCATCAATCACCAAAATCCTTTTCTTTAATTCCACTTGAATAATACTCATTGCAATTCTTTATGTTTTTGAAAGGTTTTATTTGTCATCAATAATTAAAATCATCCGCTTTTTTTCTAAAATCATCTCAATCATTCTTAAAAAATAAATCCGCCTATTACGCAAATGTAACAGGCGGAACTATATACTGAACAATACTATGGAAAATTTTCACAATACATAATTGGTTACAAATTACAAGTTACAAGTTACAAGTTGCAGGTTTCTGGTACAATTAGCAAGTTTCTAATAGTTGTTTCAAATTAATAGGTAATAGAAACTTGAAACCTGAAACCTGTAACTCGCTACTACTCATATTTTGCAGAAACAGTAATTGTTATGTTGTTAGAAATCACTGTACCAATGTCTTTGCCAACTATTCCAAAGTCTTTCAACTTTATCTTAAAACTACTTTTTGTATTGACCTTGCCTTTTTCAATGATAATCAAACCTGCGGCACTTTCTTTTACAGTAATTCCTTTAATTGTCAAATTTCCAGAAGCCATAATAGGGTATGCTCCATCTTTAGCAAAATTCACACTAGCAATATTCGCAATTGTCCCTTTAAATTCTGCCTTCGGAAACTTGTCACTCTCCATATATTCCTTACCATTAAAATGGTCTTGCATCATTTCATTATCAAAAACAAACCCCTTCATCAATAGCTTAAATTCAACTTGACCATTATCACTCAATTTACTTTCCACTTGATTATTTGTCGCGTCAAAATCTTCAGTACTTGTTGATGATTCAAATTTTATTTGTGCAGTTTTAGTGGCATAAATCTTTTGTGCCTGTATTGAATAAACAATAAGAATATTCAAAAAGAAAAGTACAATAGTCGTCTTAATCATTCTTTATTTATTGCTTTGTAACAACAGCTTCAATGATAATTACATCACTCAGATTACCGTTTACAATCCCCTTTATAGTTAATGTTGATCCGCCTTTTGCTTCTAATTGCTTATCTCCCTTCAATGTTACTTGAACATTAGAAAAAGCATCATCACTCTTTAAAGTAACAGTAGGATGTCCTTCCTGATCTTTTTTGCATTCAATTACTTCTCCAGTAACTTCAACTGCCTTATTCAAATACTTTTTATTCGCTTCAGCCTCATTTGATTGAAATTCTTTTACAATGTCTTTTGCTGAAACTACGATTGCCTTTTCATCTGTCACATCGCGCTTAAAATGTGTAGGGCGATAAAAAATAAAGTACCAAACACCAATAACTGCAATAACTCCTACTAGCAATACGCCTAATATTACATTCTTTTTGTTCATTTGTTTTTTTAATTTTAGATTTCAAAAGTAACTACTTGTTACATATCAAGTATAGAAATTTTATAAACTGTTTTTTCAGATAGATTAACTTACATATTGTTGAATTGGCAAGCGATTAGCAATACTCCTAGCAAGTGTCATTTCATCAGCAAATTCTAATTCTCCTCCAAATGAAATTCCTCGTGCAATAGTAGTTACTTTACACTTCGTTTGCCCCAATTTGCGTTGAATATAATAGATAGTTGTATCACCTTGAATGTTAGGATTGAGTGCAAATAATACCTCTGTAGTTTCTTCTTTTACAATCCTCTCGAGTAAGGTTTCTATATTCAATTGATCGGGACCGATGCCATCTAAGGGAGATATGATTCCTCCTAGAACATGATAGGTGCCATTAAATTGTTGTGTACTCTCAATCGCAATAACGTCCCTGATATTTTCTACTACGCAAATTAATTGTTGATTCCTACCTGCTGTGTTCTTACAGATTGTACAAAGATTATCATCGCTGATATTATTACATCTCTGACAGAACTTGATTTCCTTGCGCATTTTTGCGATAGTTTCTCCAAAGTTCTGAACCACATCTACTTCTTGTTTTAATAAATGTAATACTAATCTTAAAGCTGTTTTTTTGCCTATTCCCGGAAGTTTTGCAAACTCCGAAACTGCATTTTCTAATAATTGAGAAGGTAACTGCATCTTTTTTCTGAATGCTGCAAATGTGAGGGATAATTGAATAACAATGTACTTAGTAAGAGATTTTTGTCTTTAATATTTGCTTCTAATTCCAAATACAAAATAATAAAATAAGTTTAACCACTCAAAATAGAAAAATTATATAGAGTTTAAACGAATATTCAACTGTAGAAATAAAATAAAAAACCTAACTACTATTTGATTCTACTTGGAAAAAATAATTGAATTTACTTTTCAACACAACTATTATAGATAAATCGAAATAGTATCTAAAACGTTTTCAAAACAAATATTCCAATCAACCTATAATTCCTTTTTTGTGCATAAATAGCATAAATTAATAACCTATTTGCCATTTTGTTGTATAATTTAATACGCAAACGTTTGATTTATGACAACGTTTGCGTACGTTTGCAAACGTTTTAATTATTTAACAATATAAACTTGCGTATGAACAGTTTGTTATTCTTTGCCGTTCCGGCAATGGGTGTGGTTGGATTGATATACACCCTTTTTCAATTTCTATGGGTTTCAAAACAAGATGCCGGAAACGACCGGATGAAAGAAATCAGTACCTATATTGCGGATGGAGCAATGGCTTTTCTTAAAGCTGAATGGAAAATACTTGGCTATTTTGTTGTAATTGTAGCATTTTTACTAGGCTTTATGGCTAACAGAAATGAAAGTAGTCATTGGACTATAGCGATTTCATTTGTAATAGGGGCGGTGTTTAGTGCTACTGCAGGTTATATAGGAATGAAAGTCGCTACAAAAGCGAATGTTCGTACAGCACAAGCAGCAAAAACAAGTCTAGCTAAAGCATTGAATGTTTCATTTACAGGTGGTTCAGTAATGGGCTTAGGCGTTTCTGGACTTGCTGTCCTTGGTTTAGGCAGTCTTTTTTTAATTTTAAAACACTTTTTTTCACCTTCAGGCGATGCTGCAGGTATGCTACGAACAATCGAAGTGCTTACAGGCTTTTCTCTTGGTGCCGAAAGTATTGCCTTGTTTGCACGTGTAGGGGGCGGTATTTATACTAAAGCTGCCGATGTTGGAGCAGATTTAGTGGGCAAAGTTGAAGCAGGTATACCTGAAGACGATCCTCGTAACCCTGCAACTATTGCAGATAATGTAGGAGATAATGTTGGGGATGTTGCTGGTATGGGTGCAGATCTTTTTGGTAGTTATGTAGCAACAGTTCTTGCCACAATGGTTTTGGGTCAAGAAACAATTGCAACAGGTGATAAGTTTGGAGGCCTTTCTCCCATTTTATTACCAATGTTATTAGCAGGAGTTGGCATTTTATTATCAATTATAGGAATGTTTTTCGTAAAAATTAGTGATACGCCTAGTGCAAATACACATAATGTAATGAAAGCATTGAATATGGGTAATTGGGGATCGATGGTATTGACAGCAATTGCCGCTTATTTCTTGGTAAATTATGTATTGCCAGAAACAATGGTTTTACGTGGTTTGGCATTTACTCGTAATGGTGTTTTAGGTGCTATTGCTGTAGGACTTGGAGTGGGAATCTTGATGAGTATCATTACAGAATACTACACTGCAATGGGTAGAGCACCTGTATTGAGTATTATATTGCAATCAGGCACAGGACATGCAACAAATATTATTGGTGGATTAGCGGTAGGAATGGAAAGTACTTTCTTACCAATTTTAGTTTTAGCGGGGGGGATTTATGGTTCTTTTGCATGCGCAGGTCTTTATGGAGTTGCAATTGCTGCCGCGGGTATGATGGCCACAACAGCCATGCAATTGGCTATCGATGCCTTTGGTCCAATTGCAGATAATGCAGGAGGAATTGCTGAAATGAGTGAACTTCCTGCTGATGTTCGTGAAAGAACAGACATTTTAGATGCAGTTGGCAACACTACCGCAGCTAATGGTAAAGGATTTGCAATTGCATCGGCAGCGTTAACTTCCCTTGCTTTGTTTGCTGCATTTGTAGGTGTAGCAATGCCTGATAATCAACATATTGATATTTACAAAGCAGATGTTCTTGCCTCTCTTTTTGTTGGTGGCATGATACCTTTCATTTTTTCCTCATTAGCCATACGTGCTGTTGGAGAAGCGGCAATGGCAATGGTTGAAGAAGTTCGTCGTCAGTTTAAAACAATTCCTGGTATCATGGAAGGTACAGGAAAACCCGAATACGAAAAGTGTGTCGCTATTTCGACAGAGGCTTCTTTAAAGAAAATGGTCTTGCCGGGGGCAATTACTATCATTTCTCCTTTGCTTATGGGATTCATTTTAGGCCCCGAAGCACTTGGAGGTTTTCTTGCAGGTGCAACAGTAAGCGGTGTATTAATGGGAATTTTTCAAAACAATGCAGGTGGTGCTTGGGATAATGCGAAAAAGAGTTTTGAAAAGGGAGTTGACATTAATGGAGAGATGCATTACAAGAAGTCTGATCCACATAAAGCCTCAGTTACAGGAGATACGGTTGGAGATCCCTTCAAAGACACTTCAGGCCCCTCAATGAATATCCTGATTAAATTAATGAGTATCGTTTCTTTAGTAATTGCGCCTACTTTGGTAACTATGCATAAAACTGTTAAGGCCGATAAGCCTACAAATAGTATGGTTAAAACAATTGAAGTTAAGGTTACTGATAACGAGAACGAAGAAAACACGACTACAACCACTACTGTTTTGAAAAATAATAGTGCTAAAAAGTTAGATGGCCTAATTGAGGCATTGAAAAAAGATGGACTTATAAGTGGTAATGATGTTAAGGTTCAAATTAATGACCATAAAATTGTCATCAATGGAAAAGCAATTCCCGAAGATATTGCTAAGAAGTATGAGTCTTACTTTCCCAAGCCAGTTGCTGCGGGGCTCTAGGAAATAATCAAGCAGACAATCATTTCCTATTAATTATTTGACTTAAACGGGCTATTGAACTTGACTATTTTCAATTCAATAGCTCGTTTTTTTTATTGTCCGTTTTAATTTGAAAATACTATTGTTTATTTGCCATAGTTGAAACGAACGAGAAAGAATACTATTCTAGTTTAGATTTTTGAAATTTGGCTTATTACAATTAAAATTATGAAACAAATAATTAAGGTTTTCACGGCACTATTACTATTCAATCAATTTTTTTTTATTCATATTTCTGCGCAATCAAACATACCTAACATTCAAGATGGGACATGGTTAGGTATCATAAAAAGGGCTGATGGAAATGAAATACCATTCAACTTTACAGTACAGATTAAAAAGGGGAAACAACTTCTTACAATCCTGAATGCCTCTGAAAGATTAACCGTAACAGAAATTGAGTTAAAAGATGATTCAATATTAATTAAACTTCCATTTTTTGCCTCAAGTTTAGTTGTAAAGAGGTCCTCTCCCACTCTATTAAAGGGGTATTATATCAAGAATTATGTTACACGGAAACAAATCATTCCATTTACGGCGAATTTTGGTGTAAAGAGTCGTTTTTCTGTCAATCAAAAGCCTAAACATAACCTTTCAGGCACTTGGGATGTATTGTTTATAGGCAGTAATAAAGACAGTACAAAAGCTATTGGGAATTTTGTTCAAAAAAATGGTAAGGTAACAGGTTCATTTCTGACTCCTACGGGTGATTATCGCTATTTGGAAGGCATTCTTAATGGAGATACGCTTAAACTTTCAGGATTTGATGGCGGTTTTGCCAACCTTTTTACAGCTATTATTAAAGACGACAACACTATTCAAAAGGCAGATTTTTATACGGGGGCTAGTGGTCATGAAAGTTGGAGTGCTGTCAGAAATGAACACGCACTATTGCCTGACGAATATGGTCATTCACATTTGAAAATGGGAGAATCTAAATTAGACTTTAAGTTTAAAGATACCAAAGGAAACTGGGTTTCAATCAATGATGAACGCTATAAAAACAAGGTAGTCATTGTTCAGATTTTAGGTTCATGGTGTCCGAATTGTATGGATGAGACGGCATTTCTGAGTGATTATTACAAAAAAAATAAGCATAGAGGGGTAGAAATTATAGGATTGGCGTACGAACGAACTGAAGATTTTGAAATTTCACAAAAAGCATTGTCCACCTTTCAGCAAAGGTTTTCAGTAGAATACCCATTTTTGATAACAGGAGTCACGGCATCCGACCCGCAACGCACAGAAAAGACTTTACCACAAATAGACCATTTAGATGCATTCCCAACAACTTTATTCTTAGATAAAAAAGGACAAGTCAGGAAGATACATACAGGTTATGACGGGCCGGGAACGGGAAAATTCTATGAAGCTTTCAAAAAAGAATTTGAAGAATTAGTGACTTCTTTATTGATTGAAAAGGATTAGTTGAAAATAGTATCTAACCTAAGATTACATATTTTATTCCAAAATGAATTATTATTCTCTTGACATATCCATGTATAAAATAACAACAATTTACACACCTTTGCTTTTATTTTAAAGAAGTGTGGTTTTAAATTTCTCTATTTTACCCTATTTTATGATACGGCAACCGCACAAGCACATGCTTGTGTCCTTCCAGCACGTGCCTGAGCTTATAAACTACTTGATTTTATCACACAATTACGTGCTGCAATCATTCAAGCAAGTACTGCTACGATTCCCGCACGTGCGGGAGTAACTAAATTACGTGCTGCCACGGCTCAAGCACGTGCTTTAGCGGTTCAAGTACTTGCTGCAACCACACAAGCACGTGCTTGAGTGATTAAAAATCCAATAAATGGCGATAAAAGTGATATTCAAAAAATGAAAGATGATACGACTTGTGTGGAATATTAGCCTTTGCAATATTTTCAATTATTGTTGGAGATTTAAAAATTTCATTTTGAAACTTCAAATGAAATTTAATAACTCTGAATAGTCCTTATTAAGAATCATTATACAATTTATTTACCTATAAATCAATTCCACACAAATAGTTTTGTACTTATAAACTGTAGCGTTACTAATGAGTTAATCCTATGTTTAAATATGACTTTCTGCAGAATACCTTAAACCAATACTTTTGCTACCATGATTTCGAAACTTCCCAATGTAGGTACAACAATTTTTACGGTAATGAGTGCACTCGCGAATGAACATAAAGCGATCAATCTTGGACAAGGATTTCCTGATTATTCAATGAGCGAAGCACTTACTGAATTGGTAACGAAAGCAATGAAAGATGGCTTCAATCAATACTTTCCTATGGCAGGGTACCCGCCACTTTTAGAAGCGATTACTGAAAAAGTGTATCGGTTATATGGCACACAACTTGACCCGAAGCAGGAAATTACGATTACTCCCGGAGGTACTTATGCCATCTATTCTGCTATCACAGCTACAATCAATAAGGGAGACGAAGTGATTGTATTTGAACCTGCTTACGATAGCTACATTCCTAATATTGAAGTAAATGGGGGCATTGCCATCCGAATTCCCTTGCGGCATCCCTCCTATTCAATAGATTGGGAGGCCGTCAGATTGGCTATCACAAAAAAAACGAAGATGATTATCATTAACTCGCCTCATAATCCTACAGGGGCAGTATTAAGAGAAAATGATATTGAAGAATTGCGGAAAATAGTGACAGGAACCAATATTTATATTGTGAGCGATGAAGTGTATGAACACCTTATTTATGATAATCTACCCCATTTAAGCCTATTGAAATATCCCGAATTGATGCAAAGAACGTTTATCTGTTTTTCATTTGGTAAAATTTATAATTGCACAGGATGGAAAATTGGATATTGTATTGCCCCCGAACCACTCACAAAAGAATTTAGGAAGGTACATCAGTTTAATTGTTTTAGTGTAAATAGTCCCATTCAAGCTGCCTTAGCTACTCATTTAAAAAATGAAGAAGAGTATAGAAATCTATCCCTAATACTTCAAAAGAAAAGGGATTATTTCAGGGAATTGATGACGGTAACACCACTAAAAGTTATTCCTTCACATGGTAGTTACTTCGAATTGTATAGTTATGAGAGGCTTTCTACTGAAAAAGAAGCTGTATTAGCAATACGCTTAGTAAAAGAATGTGGTGTTGCAGTTATTCCTACCTCAGCATTTTATCAGGATGCGACGGACAATAAAGTCATCAGATTTTGTTTTGCTAAAAAAGAAAGTACACTTGAAGAAGCGGTGAATAGAATAGGGAAATTTAAGTGGTAGTCAAGATGTTGGTTGTAAGTAATTGGTATTAAGTAATTCTAAAACACTTACAACTTATTACCAAATACTATCTACCATTTTTTCATTTCAAGGCATTTTCAAAGGCTTTATAGCAGTCTTTTCGTTGGTAATTCGAGTCAAAAAGTAAGGGATAGTCTTTTGCATTTTTCCAACGTACAAGCCAACTATCATCATCCCCCACATTCCAAAATGTGATTCCGTATTGTTGCTTTTTAGGGACTAATTTTCTGTATTGTTCTACAACAAATGCATATTTCTTGCTTTGTAATTCCTTCAAACTATCTGTATATACCAAATCATTATCCTTCTTTGGATTGACAGAGATATCTAATTCTGAAATATGTATTAATAACCCTGTAGCGGCTGCCTTCTTTAATAAATTAACAATACCCTCCTCTTTTGTGTTGATGGTAATATGCATTTGTAATCCGAGTCCATGGATAGGAATGCCTCTCTTTTTATAATCTTCCACCATTTTCAGCTCGGCAGCAAGTTTTTCCTTACTACGTTCCTGTCCAAATTCATTATAGAATAACAAAACATTCGGGTCAGCTTTGTGGGCATAGATAAATGCCCTAGCTATATAGTCGATGCCTAAATGATTGCGCCAAAGGGTAATAAACCGATGCTTTTTCTCGTCATTAACGGTATCCATTCGATAAGAACCGTCTTCATTAAAGGCCTCATTAACAACATCCCATGACACCATCTTTCCTTTGTAATGTTCCAATACGGTTTGAATATGTTGTTGCAATAGTTTTTCCCAAGCAGAGGAGTCACCTTGAAACTCATACATCCATTTTGGAACACCCTGATGCCAAGCCAAACAATGACCATGCACCCGCATATTATTTTCTCGTGCAAAATCAACTAAAATATCACCTTTAGTAAAGTCGTAAACATCTTTCTTTGGATGAACTGTAGCACATTTCAATACATTTTCGGAGGTGATGCTATTAAATTCATCGGATACAACATTTCTATACAACTTATTTTTTGTTAACAAATCGGGATTAATAGCAACCCCAATCGGAAAGGACGAAATAGTTTTTAATGAAGAAATAGACTGACCAATTGCATAGAAATTAATCATAAATACGAATAAAATAACAATTGCTAAGCAATACTTCATGATTATAATTTTAAATTGAAACTCTTCAAAAATTATTCGAATACTAACTTTAAGCTATAGATGTTGCTTACAACTTATTACCTACAACGTATAACTTGCTTTAGTTTCCTCCACTCATATTTTCCATTCCTCCTCCTTGTTCAGCTTTTGTATTTTTACGTTTGAATAGACTCACATCAATCTTACCAAAACGATAGCTAAAATTCAATCGGGCTAATTGAGCGTCACGGAATCTATCAGAATTTTGAGTAAAATAGGTAGCGTCAGAATGTGTACTATTTCCAGTATAAAAAATATTATTCATACTTAGTGTAAGAGATGCTCCACGCCCTCTTGTCATAATCCAATCCTTGCGAACTGCAACATCTACATCCCAATAACGTGGTAAAGTATATCCTTGAGCGAGTGCTTGAGGGCTGCCCCCAAACATACCTCCACTTCGACCTCCTCCTCCGCCCCCATAATTACTTTGAGGAATCAAGGTCTTTGAACGACTTTCCCAAGTTATTTGCATGCTCAATCCTTTGCCAAATTTAACTGTAGAATTTACTTTCGAGTACCAACTAATCATATCATTACTAATATTAGCACTTGGTATAGTCGCATTCAATTTAGCGTCATAAAAATTTACATTTAACAATAAATCCCACCACTTTGTCACATTTAACTTCTCTGTCAATTCCAATCCATAAGTGTAACTGTAATTCGCATTGGTATAACTTGAATAGTACAAACTATCCGAAGTCACAGTACCAACTTTTATATTTCTATTGATATCCTTGAAAATATAACCTGTAATTAGGTTAGTAGAATATTTAAAATAAGCCGTCGCTAAAAAATTGTCTGTACGGTTGTAATTGTTATTATAAGTCCATTCGAGTGCATTTGTAAACTCGGGTTTTAAACCAGCATTACCCACTGAAGGGTTTTGGGGATCGGTAAAGTTATAAGCAGGAAGAATTTGAAAGAAGTTAGGACGATTAATCTTCCGAGAATAATTCAACTGAAAACTCTGCGCATCAGTCAATTTATAAGTAATATAAACGCTTGGAAACAGACTGATTGGATAAGTGACTTTGAAAGTTGTGGTATCAGGTAAAGTCATATTACCATGATAATCGGAACTCTCAGCTCTTAAACCCAATTGAAAACCCAAACGTTTTAATTTAAAACTATAAGTAGCATAAGCTGCATAAACCTGGTCGGTATATTTATAAATACTAGTAGCAGCAAGACTTTGAACTAATGGACTTGCAGAATCGCCAAAACTTTGTAAATTATTGGTTTTAAAATCTCGGATAGCAAGACGTACACCTGCCTCTAGTTTAGTATCATCTGACAACGGATTTTCATAATCACTTTGAATGGTTGTGTAATGATTATATCCATTGCCAATAGTTTGCTGTAGAGACGGGAATGGATATTTACGTAAGCCGTAAGCTAAATAACTCAATGATTTTATATCGGTATTACTACCATTTGAGCTAGAATTATAATTAGCATCAGCAGTGATATTATGCCCTTCTTTAGCAAAATTGTGTTTGAAACTCAACTGTCCTCCAAAATTTTCGAAATGAAAGTTTGAACCTGTTACCCTATTTGTATTAGAAAGTAATGCAGTTGAAGAAGAACTGTCAATTTTTTGATTTGAAATATTATCAAATGCACCTTGTGTATAACTACTAGCAACACTAAGTGTATTTCGGATATCAATAAAATAATCGAGTCCTAATCTATAAAACTGAAAATGCCCATTATTGGTACCCTCATTTTTGGCATTAACATAGGTATCCGAAGCAGCTGTTTTTGCAAAATAATCAGTAGATGAGTTTGTAGTGGTTAGGGATTTACGTTGATTGTAATTAGCACTCGCTGTTAGATTTACTTTATTCTGACGATAATTGATATCACCACCTGCATTTAATTTTCCTCTAGCATCAATACCAGTCCGTACATTACCGTTATAACCATTCTTTTTATTCTTTTTGAGTATAATATTCAAGATTCCTGTTCCGCCACCACTTGCATCGTATTTGGCAGAAGGATTTGTGATTATTTCTACCTTTTCTATAATATCAGAAGGGATTTGATCGAGGGTTAATGTAGTAGGTCGTCCATCAACAAACAAGGTAGGAGTTGAATTTCGAAGGGTAACATTCCCATCAATATCGACACTTAAAGATGGAATACTTTTCATTATTTCAGTAGCAGTTTGCCCTGTACTGCTTAAGTTCTTATCCACATTAAAGACTTTTCTATCAATACCTAATTCCATCATTGGCTTAACACTTGTTACAGTAACAGCTTCTAAGGTTGTAGCATCTTGTTCTAACTTGATATTTCCTAAGTCTTTGTCGGCTTGAGCGGCCATCTTTTGAAAGTCGGGTGTTGTGCCTGGTTCAGGTCGCTTAAAACCAAAAGAAACCGGCATCTCTATTTTTTTATATCCGACAGAAGATATCTTTAATTGATACTTTCCCATCAATGATAATCCATCTAAATCGAAATCTCCATTATTCTCAGTGATGTCAGTCTTATTCACCACTAATTTTGGCTGATGAGTAACTGTATCAAACTTATTAATGAATAACTGTACTGTTACTCCGCCAATTCCTTTGTTTTTGGCATCTACAATTTTGCCATAGAAGTGACCCATATTTAAATTAGTAGATTTCCCTAAGCCACTCCTTCCCATACCCCCTGCACCCGGATATTGAGCTTTAGATTCAAAAAAAACAAAAGAAAACAAAATTAGAAAAAGAAGCAGATAAATTTTACGCATATTCATTTTAATATTATTTCGACAATTATGTATTACACATTTCATTCAAAAATGCAATACTATAAAAAGACTTTTTAAAGAAATTTTAAGAACGGTAATTAACTAGGGTGAATCGGTAGATTAATATCAAAAAACTTGTCTTAAAAATTCACAGCGAAAGTAAGGGTTCTCATTTTGTGAAAACAACGTTTGCAAAGTGAATACCTAAAACTCAAACAAGTGCACTAAACATATTGTTTTGATATAACTGGAAACTATTATTTCAATTTTCAGATAACAAATATTAAAATAAGTTTAAAGTACATGGCATTTACATAGTTTTTTTTTCATTTTCGATGTCTTGATTTAAAAAGATTAGTGTATAATTTCCATTAATGCTTATTTAATCCTTTTATTTGTTTTTTGTTTCAAAAGAATAAATATATAATTAATGGCTTTAGAGAAAATTAATACCTCAATATGTATCATTGGTGCGGGGCCTGCGGGAACGTCTACTTCAATTTTTTTAAGTAAACTGGGCATCAAACATATTATAGTAGACTCAGCAAACTTCCCTAGAAAGAAAGTTTGTGGTGATGGTCTTGATTTAAAGTCATTGAGAATGCTTAATCATATTGATCCGAAAATTATACCTAACGAATTACTTAATACACCTGACTTTACTCCTTCATGGGGCTTTCGAATCATCTCACCAAAAGGTGTTAATAGTGACTTTATATTAAATCCAGAAAAGGGATATGAAAAGAGAGTTCCCTTCATTGTTTCGAAGCGTATTATTTTCGATAATTTTCTGATTAAAAAGCTAGATAGCTCTACAGCAGATTTCAGACAAGGCACAAAGATTACTTCGATTTCAAAGGAAGGAGAAACTTGGACTCTAAAGGCTTCAACAGCAGATAGCGAGCTAACAATTACTTGCAAACTCATCGTTGGTGCTGATGGCGATCACTCGACAGTTTTAAAGCATTTAGGTGATAGGAAAGTTAATCGTCGCCACTATATTGGATCAGTGCGTCAATATTGGAAGAATGTTTCAGGAATGAGTAATCATAATCTGCTGGAAATTTATTATCCTAAGAATTTACCGATGAGTTATTTCTGGATATTCCCTCTTTCAAATGGTGAAGCTAATGTGGGATATGCTATTACCAATGAAATTGCAAAGAATTTCAACTTAAATATCAGAGAGACCTTTAAAGAGATTATAGAAAAAGACCCTGCAATTTCTCATCGTTTTAAAGATGCAACTCCAATTGCAGAATTGGAAGGTATGGGTATTCCTGTTGCATCATTACAAAGAAAAGTAGTTGGTAATGGTTGGATTTTGGTTGGCGACGCGGCATCTATGGCATCTCCTACTTCGGGAGAAGGTATAGGAACAGGAATGATGACAGGATATATTGCTGCAAAATTCATTGAAAAAGGAATCAAGGCAAATGACTTTTCTGAAGTTGTGATTGGCAACTATAGTAGAGAAATATTTAAACGAATGAAATTGGAAATAAGAAATTATAATTTATCGTTGAAATATCCTTTCATAGCAAATCTAGTGGCAAACTATTTAATTGGAAATAATTTCATATCCCGATTCATCGTTAATTATAAGTTTAGAGGCCTTTTGAAGACTTGTTACGAAAAAGAAGTTGAAGTGGAGTTAGAGTAGTTACAGGTTGTAATTTACCTGTTACAGTTTAATAATTGCAGGCAGAGGCAACTTGTATCTAGTAACTTGTAACGGGCATCTATATCAGGAAATCTAAATCCTATTTAAAGAAAATCTCTGTTGCCCCGTAACCGTATCTTGGATGATATTTGTTTATAAAACTCTTCACATCTCTTTTTACTTTAAGTAGTTCATGTATTTCATCTTTTAGTTTCCCTGTTCCAATGCCATGAATAATAATTAGCGAAGATTGATGATGTGCTACCGATAAATCATACCACTTTTCAAATTCACTTAACTGAATATCAAGAATTTCACCATTAGATAGTTTCATCCAATCATCTGTCAACTTCTCAATATGCAAATCAACAACAGACCTTGCAGGTTCTAGATGTTGCCTTGACTGACTTGCCTCGAACACTTTGAAACCTTTTGCAGCTAATCCTGTTAGTTCAAATTTATCCTCGTGAACTTTATCGGGATATACATCGAAAAGTTTATAGGTAATTGTGGGTAGATTCTTTTCTTTTAGTTCCTCAATTTTTTGAAATACTTGTTTAGGTTTTAACTTTAGAGAAGTTTCAAAATGCTCTGCCTTATTCTTTTCGGGTTTATTGAGTGCAAAATCAATAGAGAAAGAAGGGCTATCATTTACTCTTTCAAAATCTATGTCATGTAAATAAAAATCTTGAAATCCCCCAATTGTATTCTTTATTTCAAAATTACTTTCATTTAAAAAGTTTTGTTTGTAATCAAAAATAAACTGACGTTCGGTTTTATTAATTAAATAAATCTTTAAATTCTCCACAACTTCATCATTAAAATCATCGAGGGCAAACTTTGGAATAAAAACAAGCCAAACTCCATCTTCAACCTTTATTTTATTGGGTTGTGGCTTTTCGGTAGGGATATTATCTAGAAAAACTTTGGGTTTCTTCTCTTCAACAACTGTCTTTTTAGAAAACCTATAGAAATAAGGAAAATCTATCTGATCCATATAAGCAGGAAACTTCACGCCCCTTACGTTAATCATCACCATTTTGTCGTTCATTATTTCTACAACTCTCCCCTCTTCATTACTATGTAGAACAATTATTTCGTCACCGACCTCATATTTCATAATCTCACAATTTTCTAATAAAAACGCAAATGTAGCTTACTTGTTATATTTAAGAGATTAAATGATTGATTTGATTTTGCTATGGTCTCGTGAATTGGAAGGGAAAAACCTCTTGATTCCATAAATTATAACCTTTCATTTTTTGCAAACGTTTATATTTTGGGAATATCTATCCCTTTTGACCTTAATTTTGCCGCTCTACCAAAAAAGCTAAAGGGTTTTTATGAAGAAAATTGAATTAGAAATTATTGCATTATCACATAGCATTACGCAAACACATTCTTATGCAGTAGTACTTGGCGAAGTAAATGGATTGAGAAGATTGCCGATTGTAATTGGCGGATTTGAGGCGCAGGCTATTGCAGTTGCATTAGAAAGAATGAGTCCGAGCAGACCCTTAACACACGATTTAATGAAAAACTTCATGAATGCCTTTGATGTTCAATTGCAAGAAATAATCATCAATGATTTACAGGAAGGTATTTTCTTCTCAAAACTTGTTTGTTTTACAGAACACGACACTGTAGAAATAGACAGTCGAACAAGTGATGCCCTTGCTTTGGCAGTTCGGTTTCATTGTCCTATTTATACTTATGAACACATATTAGATAATGCAGGAATTTTAATGGATGATGCGACTCCTAAAAAAAGTAAAGGAGAAAATGTTGGTGCAAAAGAAAGTAGTAACAAAGAAGAAAATCTTTCGCTGCTTAGCCTAGAAGAGTTAGAAACGTTGTTGACTGAAGTACTTGAAAACGAAGATTACATAAAGGCGATTGCCATTAGAGATGAGATAAACAAGAGGAAATAGGTACTGAACTATGAATTATGAGTTGTGAGAACTTGGGGAAAGAAAAAATAATTAATGGAAAATAAGCAGAAGACACACATAAAAAAGGGTTTAATAATTGCAGCGGCACTTATAGTTTTAGATATCGTATTGCAATTAATACATCAACAACCTGAACAGTGGGTATTTTATGTTAACTCCTTATTACTATTGGCTGGTGTTATTATTTCGATACAGATTGAAGGGACAGAAAACCCTGATAAGAAAGATTTCAGTAGTTTATTTGGATATGGGTTTCAAGTT
The DNA here is from genome assembly GCA_947379895.1 of Chitinophagaceae bacterium. Classification (GTDB taxonomy): domain Bacteria; phylum Bacteroidota; class Bacteroidia; order Chitinophagales; family Chitinophagaceae; genus Parasediminibacterium. The sequence goes on from CANCPA010000054.1 coordinate 23,262, forward strand.
GCTGTAGTAACAGTATGTATTTTGTTTATCTACACGATACTCTCCGTCTATCTTGTTTTTCCTGACAGTGTACTAGCAATATACAATGAACGAATTAAACAAGCCCAAAAAACGCCTCAATTTGACTTAGCACAGGCGACTTCTCAAAAGGAAATGGCCTTGAAGGTTATAAAAATCAGTCTGATTTCGAGTGTTGTAATGATTAATCTTGCTGTTGGTATAGCAAGTTCACTTATTGGGACGATTGTCAGACTTTTATTAATAAAAAAGGATTCGAAAACTGACTAAATAATTTAAAACCTCTCTTCGTTAAGAAAGGGCTTTGAGCAATTGAATACTTCAAATAAAATTATCATAACATATAAAGTGTTTCACTCATGGATATATCAATAGTAGTTCCACTGTTTAATGAAGAAGAGTCATTGCCCGAACTTTGTGCATGGATAGAACGTGTGGTAAACGCTAATCAATTTACTTACGAAGTTATTTTGGTAGATGATGGTAGTAATGATGACAGTTGGGAGATAATTAAACAACTTTCGACGAAGAACACGTTTATCAAGGGCATTAAACTGCAAAGAAATTATGGTAAGAGTGCGGCACTTAATGAAGGATTTAAGGCAACAAAAGGAGATGTAATTATTACAATGGATGCAGACATGCAGGATAGTCCCGATGAAATACCAGGACTTAGAAAAATGATTATTGAGGATGGCTTTGACTTGGTAAGTGGCTGGAAACAGAAACGCTATGATAATGCCTTGACTAAAAACATACCTTCAAAGCTGTTTAATGCGGCTGCTAGGGCAACTTCGGGCATCAAATTGAATGACTTTAATTGTGGCTTGAAAGCTTATAAGCGGAAAGTAGTAAAGAGTATTGAGGTTTTTGGTGAGATGCATCGATACATTCCTGTATTGGCAAAATGGGCCGGCTTTAAGAAGATTGGAGAAAAAGTTGTTGAGCATCGTGCAAGGAAATATGGTACTACAAAATTTGGGTTGGAGCGCTTTGTAAATGGATTTCTTGACCTTGCCACAATAACTTTTTTAAACAAATTTGGCAAACGTCCGATGCATTTCTTTGGTTTATATGGTACTCTTTGCTTTTTAATTGGCTTTGTGGTAAGTCTTTATCTTGCTATGAGCAAATTACATGACAGCAACTTTACTTTGACAAATAAACCTGCATTTTATATTGGCTTGGCAGTTATGATTATTGGCATCCAATTATTTTTAACAGGCTTTGTTGCAGAATTAATAGGTAGAAACAGTACTGAAAGGAATAATTATTTGATTGAAGAGCGATTGGGAATTGAATAGTGGTTAGTGGTTAGTGGTTAGTGAAAATAATTTATTTTACTTAAAATTCAATGAAAAAAGTGTATCTTATTGGGTGCATAAAAGTTTTTCGCTTAAAATATTAACCGTAAATAAATTCGATTTATAAAAGTTAAAAGTTCAAACCGATTAAAATATGGATTTATTCGATTTTTTTGCCTCTGAGCCGGCAGGCTTCGTCCTTACAACGCCACTCCGTTCAACCTTTTGAGAAAAAATATCCTACGGATTTTTCTCAATTTCAGCTTCGCTGAAAGCAGAT
>CANCPA010000055.1 GCA_947379895.1 Chitinophagaceae bacterium
TTAGGACGTAAAGGTATGGGGAATTTTATTTGTCGGTCTGTTTACGTTGAATGGAAATTATTATTGTTGTAATTATAAATTATTTAACCTTGCACACATCATGTATGTTATTTGTTCAATTAAAACATAAAGAGTAATTCTCTAATAAACGAATAGCATGATTGTAGTGAGTTCTCGCACAAATGCATTGAAATATAAATTTAATAATAATGGATTATTTTGAACTATTTAGTATTCCCATTTCGCTTAAGGTAGATATGGTTTCGATTAAGAAGAAATATTTTGAATTGAGTATAAAATATCATCCTGACTTTTTTTCACAAACATCAGAAGATGAACAGCTAGATGCTTTAGAAAAATCTGCTTTGCTTAATAAAGCTTTACGCACTTTTAGCAATCCTGATGAAACCATGAAATATGTATTGATCCAAAAAGGGTTATTAGAAGGAGATGAAAAATATCAACTACCTCCTGCCTTTCTTATGGATATGATGGACTTCAATGAACAATTGATGGATGCAAAAATGGAAGGTGATGTAGCATTATTGCAATCTATAAGATTGAAAATTGTTGAATTTGAAAGCGATCTATATAAGCCTGTTAAAAATATTATAGAAAATTATCAAGAAGGTGTTACTGCCGCAGAAGAGTTATGGCAAGTAAAAAAATATTATTTTCAGAAGAAATATATTGATCGTATGCTGGAAGGAATTTAGAATTATTATGTAATGCAATAGATTGTTTTGATTATTCGTGATTTTACCTTCATTTTATAGATTCAAATTCAATACTACCACTAAAAATAAAAAATATCTGAGAATAGATTTGTTATTACAAACTCTACCCCTATATTTGCACCCCAATTCAATAATGCCCAGATGGCGGAATTGGTAGACGCAGCAGACTCAAAATCTGCCGTTCGCAAGGATGTGCAGGTTCGATTCCTGTTCTGGGCACTTAACCACCTTTCACAGGTGGTTTTTTTATGTCCATACTTTTAATTTCAGCTTTACCTTAAATTCAATTTCTACTAGATACCTCTCAATTAAACAATTGATATTACCAAATGAATCCATTATCTGAACAATAGCCCTTCGCTACGGAATGTCAATTATGAGTGTCGCTGCCTCAAGTATTGTCTTGTACCAAAACATCATTTCAAATTAAATATTTTTTGCTAAATCACCTTTGTCAGGTTTGTTATTATTATTACGAATTTATAAATTACGTTATTTCTGTGGCTGAGGGATTAAATGGCCTTAACTGAAAAGTACGTTTATAAATAATGCAGTATTGTTCTGTCTAAGTGTAGCGTAACAGTAAAGGACATTCTGAAAATGGAAAATTGCAACTCTTTCAGATCAATTCATTTATTTCCTTTTTCATTCCATAAGTTTGCAGCTATGCAAATATTTACTACAAAAAGCCGTATTGTCATTACTTGTCACAAATGGCTTTCTCCTGCACTACAATCCGAAGTGATTGCTTTGGGTTATGAAGTGGAACAATCCGGTCAAACGTCAGTTACTTTGATTGGTACTATTAAAGATTGTATTCGTTTAAATCTGCATTTGCGATGCGCAAGTCAGGTCATGTATTCGTTGAAGTCTTTTCCTTGTAATAATCCTGATGAGCTTTACAATGAATTGCTTTCTATAAAGTGGGAGCAGTTAATTGCTCCCGATAGTTACTTTTCTGTTACTAGCAATGTTTCTAATCCTACAATCAGTAATGGGTTATTTGCCAATCTTCGGGTAAAAGATGCCATTGTTGACTATATGCGAAACAAAACCAATCAACGACCAACCACAGGTTCTGAATTAAAGGGGGCAGTATTCAATCTTTTTTGGAAATATAATGAAGCCGAAATTTTTATTGATACTTCAGGCGAGACTTTGACAAAGCACGGCTATCGAAAGCTTCCCGGAAAGGCTCCTATGTTAGAGGCATTAGCTGCTGCCTCCATATTGTCAACTAGGTGGGATAAAGAAGGACCATTTGTAAACCCAATGTGTGGTTCGGGAACATTAGCTATTGAAGCCGCATTAATTGCAACTAACAGAACGCCCGGTTTATTGCGTAGTCAGTATGCGTTTATGCACTTACAAGGATATGATTCCACATTTTATACCGACGAAAGAAAGTTGTTAGACGGTATCATTAAGAAGCCGATTGGTATGAAAATAATTGCGACCGATATCAGCAGTGCTGCAGTATCTACTGCCAAAACGAACGCAGAAGCTGCGGGTGTTGCTCATTTAATTGATTTTGCGACTTGTGATTTTGAGCGAACTACTATTCCAGATTCTTCCAATGGAATCGTAATGTTAAATCCTGAATATGGGGAAAGATTAGGTGTTGAAGCCGAACTTGAATTGGTTTATGCTAGAATTGGTGACTTCTTCAAAAACAAATGCAAGGGGTATAAGGGCTACATATTTACCGGAAACTTAGAGTTGGCTAAAAAGATTCGACTTAAAACAAGCAGAAGAATTGAATTTTATAATGCAACTATCGATTGTCGATTACTTGAATATGAACTATATGCAGGAACAAAAAGAAATTTAGAAGAGAAAGGGAAAGAGGAAATAGGCAAAGAGTAACAAGAAAGGGGACAAAAATATAAAAAGTGCAGCTAATTGTATTAACTGCACTTTTTTTGACCTATTTGTGATTTAACTATTGTATATGCGAGGATAACAAAGTTTCGCTTTGATATATCCCAACTCCAAAATAACTAACAGAAAAAACATAACTGATTGCTCCATACCCTTTTGAATAGTAAAAGTTGCCTCCTCCAATTTGTGTTTTCCCATCAGCAAGCAAAACTGTAAGCACTACATGAGAAACGTTAGTATATTTTGTGCCAGCAACTGTTATAGTGTCTGTATAGCTTACAATTTTATAATTATTTGTTGCTGTAATAGGTATACCACTGTAAACAATTGAAATGGGTAACTTCCAAGTTGTATTCAATGGTGAATTTTCAAGATAATAAGGTTCTTCAATATCAGGAATTAGACCTCCCTTTATAGTTGAAAACAAGCCTCTTCTGTAATCTGTATCTCCTACACTTCTGTAAAAGAAATTATACTTTTTAAGACTATCGCTTAATATTTTGTAAGAATGTCCCTGAATAATTGAATCACCACTTAAAACAGTAAGTTTAAATGTGTCTTTTTTGGCAGATGCTGAATCTGTTCCAGTCACAAATGCATATCTCCAATAATTTCCAGGAGTAAGGGGTTCAATGCTTGACGGAATTGTAGTATCCGTACTCTTTTTGCAGCTACAAAATGCAGCTACTAGCAATACAACTGTTAATACTTTTTTCATTTGTTGATTTATTTTAATTATTTAAAGATTTAAGAGGCAGAACTATTTAAATTCGCTGCTTCAATTTGATGAACAAATATCGTTGCCTTTTTTATATAAAATAAAAGAATTATGGAAGTTTGGAAAAAATATCAACAAGATAATAAAGATCGCTTCTTAGAAGAACTATTAGCGTTGTTACGTATACCGAGTATCAGTGCAAAATCGGAACATCAATCTGATATGCAAACTTGTGCTGAAGCAGTAAAACAACGTTTATTCGAAGCAGGTGCTGATAAGGTAGAAATTTATCCTACAGCAGGTCATCCTGTTGTGTTTGCCGAGAAAATTATTGATCCTTCAAAGCCTACCGTACTTGTATATGGTCATTATGATGTACAGCCTGCCGACCCGCTCAACTTATGGAACAGTGCTCCTTTTGATCCAACAATTGTAGATGGTAAAATATTTGCAAGAGGCGCTTGTGATGATAAAGGACAAGTTTATATGCATGTAAAGGCATTTGAAACGTTGTTCAAAACTAATACCCTTACTAATAATGTTAAATTTATCATAGAAGGAGAGGAGGAAATTGGTAGCCCTAACCTTGCCACTTTTGTGAAACAAAATAAAGAACTGCTCAAAGCAGATGTAATTCTTATCAGCGATACATCGATGTTAAGCATGGAAAACCCATCAATCGATGTAGGAGTTCGTGGACTTAGCTATATTGAAGTGGAGGTTACAGGTCCAAATCGTGATTTGCATAGTGGTGTTTATGGTGGCGCTGTAGCAAATCCTGCTACTATTTTGGCAAAGATGATTGCATCTTGTCATGACGAAAATAATCATATCGTCATTCCAGGGTTTTATGACGATGTAATTGAATCTTCGTTAGAAGAACGTGCAAAGATGGCTGAAGCTCCTTTTAATGAAAATGAGTATAAAGATGATTTGGGTATCGAAGAGTTGTGGGGAGAGGGGGGATATACTACTAATGAACGTACTGGAATTCGTCCTACTCTCGAAGTAAATGGTATTTGGGGAGGTTATTCGGGTGAAGGAGCAAAAACGGTACTTCCTTCGAAGGCGTTTGCAAAGATTTCTGCACGATTAGTGCCAAATCAATCTTCTGCTAAGATTACTGAAAAGCTGATTGCTTATTTCAAGGGTATTGCACCTAAGGGGATTACAGTGAATGCTTTTGAGCATCATGGTGGAGAGCCTTATTTGACTCCGATTGACAGTATCGCCTATCAGGCTGCTGAAAAGGCAATAACAACCACTTTTGGCAAATCGCCTATTCCAGTTAGGGGTGGTGGAAGTATTCCAATCTGTGCATTGTTTGAACAAGAATTAGGTATTAAGATTGTATTTATGGGATTTGGTTTAGATAGTGATAACCTGCATAGTCCTAATGAAAAGTTTGATTTATTTAATTTCTATAAGGGTATTGAGACAATCCCATATTTTCATCAATATTATACAGAACTTAAAGGAAAAGGATAAGAGGAGATAGGGAAAAAGGATAAGAGTTTCACCTTCCGAAAGCTCAAAGTTTTCGGGAAGGGTTATAAATAATTTTTCAAGCGGTATAAAGCGTGAACACTACAAACTATCAGATTAAATTGGAGCATTTTGAAGGGCCCTTCGATTTGTTGCTTTTCTTTATTGAACGGGATGAACTTGATATTTATGACATTCCGATTTCGGTAATTATGCAGGATTTTCTCGACTTTATTCATAGTCAGGAAAAGCTAAACATTGAGTTGAGTAGTGAATTTATTTTGTTTGTTTCTACTTTAATGAGGATAAAGGCACGTTTGTTATTACCAAGAAAAGAAGTAGACCCTGATGGAAATGAAATTGACCCCCGTCAGGAATTGGTAGAGAAAATTCTTGAATATAAAAGATTTAAGGAAGCCTCTGTTCAAATGGCGGAGATGGAAGCAGAGCGTTTACTTATGGTAAAGCGAGGTAATTTACAACGTGAATTAGCAGATATCGGAGAGCAAAGTGGCGAAGGAACTGAAATTCAGGCAATAACGATGTTCAAGTTAATGAAGGCCTTCGAGAAAGTAATGGCAAGAGTTAATGAACGTCAAAATAAACCTGTTCATACAGTAGTTCGCTATAACTACACTATGGAAGGCAGTAGAGAGCATATTCTCTCCTTGATTCAAGCAGAAAAGAAAGTTTCTTTCGAGAAGATATTTGAACTTTGTCAAGACAGGATACATGCCTTATTCTTGTTTTTATCAATACTCGAATTATCTCAACAACGCTATATGACATTATTGATTGGCGAAGGAAAAAATAATTTTATTATTGAATGGAATGAAAACAGAGACGAGGAATTAGCTGCTAATCCAGAATTAGATGAAATGAAATTTGAAGATGAAAACGATATTATTACGGTTGAAAAGGAATAGAAAGTAGTATAGAAGTCTTTGTGTAATCCATTTATGACTTTTGCATTGTTATTGATAGTTGTCCTTTTAGTGATATTGTTTTCCCTAAATTTCGACATAAATTAATATAGTTGAGTGCAGTTAGAGGCTACTAAAAGTATCAAATTAGTAGCCTTTCTTTATCGATAGGCTATTAAAAGTATCAAATAAGTAGCCTTTCTTTATGGAAAGGGTACTAAAGGTATAAAATAAGTAGCCCTTCTTTATGGAAGGGGTACTAAAAGTATCAAATAAGTAGCCCTTCTTTAGCCCTTTCGTATTTTCTCGAATAATTTAAAGGCTTCAAACCTTATTTTCTCGTTCCATTTAAACTTTTTTACGAATTTTGCTTCTCATAAAAAAATATTGCCTCGATGAATCGATTTATGTACTCTCTTTTAGCTTTGACTATCTATAGCCAATTAGCCTTTTCCCAACAAAACAAAAACACACTATTTGCCCCTCACGAGCGTTTATCGCTAGATAACGGTTGGCGATTTTATTTAGGCGACATTGCTTTTCCTGTCATAAAAGGACAAAGTATGAGCTATCCAAATGCGAAAGCAGGCAAAGCTTGGGGCGCTGCTGCCCCTGAATATGATGATACTAAATGGCGTCAATTAAACCTTCCACACGATTGGGCTGTAGAATCTGCCTATGACAGTACCGAAAATGCTACACAGGGTTACCGGAAAAGAGGGTTCGGTTGGTATAGAAGGAATTTTAAATTAAACCCAAATGATAAGGGGAAATACATAGAACTTCAGTTTGATGGTGTCGCAACGAATTGCACAGTATGGGTAAATGGAACAATTATGCACCGCAATTTTTGTGGGTACACATCATTTTATATCGACATAACTGCAATGGCTAAATATGGTGAAGACCTGAATAATATTGTTGTTCGTGTAGATGCAAATACTCAGGAAGGTTGGTGGTATGAGGGTGCAGGCATTTACCGTCATACTTGGTTGGTTAAACAATCTCCACTTCATTTTATCACTGATGGCATATTTGCTCATCCTGTAAAGAGCAATAATAATTGGCTAATTCCTGTAGAAGCTACAGTGGAAAACAGTGGAAAGTCAGCAGTGGATTATACCATAGAAACCGCATTGTTAGACAATAAAGGAGGAGTAATTGTTTCAGGAAAAACTAAGGGTAGTTTGTCCTCATTGGCAAAAGGAGCTAGTAAAATAAACTTATCTGTTTCAAATCCTCAACTATGGTCAATAGAGAACCCTACTATTTATAACGTTCGAACAATTTTATCTCAAGATGGAAAGGCAACCGATACCCTGATTACAACTTGTGGATTCAGGACCATACAGTTTAGAGCAGATTCTGGTTTCTACTTAAATGATAAATGGGTAAAGATTAAGGGAGTCTGTAATCATCAGGATCATGCTGGAGTTGGTGTAGCAGTTCCTGATGCACTTTGGGATTTTCGTTTGAGAAAATTAATGGAGATGGGGGTAAATGCACACCGTTGTTCGCACAATCCGCCTTCAAAAGAGTTTTTAGATGCTTGTGATAGAAATGGTATTTTGGTAATGGATGAAAATAGAAACTTCAATGTATCTCCAGAATATCAACGTCAATTGGAATGGATGGTTCGCAGGGACCGGAATCATCCGAGCGTAATTCTTTGGAGTGTATTCAATGAAGAACCGATGCAAGGAACGGAAAATGGTTATGAAATGGTGAGGAGAATGAGTGAAGTGGTGAAAACCTATGATACCTCTCGACCTGTTACTGCAGCACAAAGTGGTGGATTATTTACTCCTATCAATGTTTCTCATGCAGTTGATGTGGTTGGATTTAATTATCAACAGGAAAATTATGCAAATTATCATAAACAATACCCAAATAAGCCAATCACAAGTTCGGAAGATGTATCAGGATTAATGACCCGTGGAGAATATGTAAATGACAAAAAGCATCGGCAGGTATTAGCAGCATACGACGATAATAAGCCGGGATGGGGTAATACACATCGGGTTTATTGGAAATCAATAGCAGAAAAACCGTATGTAGCAGGTTGTTTTATTTGGACAGGTTTCGATTATCGTGGCGAGCCTCAACCGTTTGAGTGGCCCTCTGCGAGCTCTAGTTTTGGTTGTATGGACGTTTGTGGTTTCCCGAAAACTGCCTTCTATATACATCAGGCACAGTGGTTGCCTTCTTTCAAACCTATGTTACAATTGGTGCCACATTGGAATTGGCCAAAAGATAGCATTGGAAAAAATATTCGGGTAATGGCAATGAGTAATGCTGAAACTATCAAGTTAAAATTAAATGGTAAACTCATAGGTGAACAAAAAGTAGATTATTATGAGATGAATACTTTCCAAGTACCTTATCAACCTGGCAAATTAGAGGCAATTGGTTATAAGGGAAGCAAAGAAGTAGCACATTTTGTGGTTGAAACTACTAGTGAACCTGTTAGCCTCGAATTGATACCTGACAGAAATACTCTTGCAGGAGATGGTTGGGATGCAATGCCAGTAACGGTTAGGGCATTAGATGCAAAAGGTCGTGCTGTGGAAACAGCAAACTTGCCTATAGAATTTGAAATCAGTGGGCCAGGAAACATTATTGGTATGGGTAATGGCAATCATAATAATCATGACCCAGAAAAAGGCAATAAATACAGTTTATTTAATGGGTTGGCTCAAGTAATCATACAAAGTAAGTTTGCGAGTAGTGGTCAGCTAACATTAACGGCTAAATCAGGAAATCTAAAGGTGGCAACTATTACATTAACTGTAAAAGAATCTGCTCAGATACCTTCGGTTGCAGTTCCTTCTCCTTCGTTGGTATTGGATAAATGGAAAATCTCTCCTTTCTATTCCACAAAGCCTGACCCAAATATGGAAGTAGCATCTTATGACATGAATACATGGGCTCCTACAAAGCCAGGGGCTTTACAGCAGTTTACAGGTGGAAATTTTGCGTTATATCGTACTACTTTCAAACCATTTGCTGAGCAATGTGACAAAGGGGGCGTCATTATATTCAAGGGGATTACAGGTCGAACAGAAGTTTGGTTGGATAAACAATTGATAGGAACAAAAGAAAACAAAGAAAACGGTGACTTTATGGTTGAATTTCCTCCTGGACAAGCGAATAGAACCTTGACCTTATTAATAGAATCCGAAAATAATAGGGGAGGCATAGCAGGAGTAGTAAAGGTAAGCGCACTATAAAAAGAGTTAAGAACTAAATGCGATGAGTTCTGCCTAAATAAGTATAATCTCAACTGATTTTGGTAGAACTCATCACTCATAGTTTATCACTTTTTAAAAGCTCATCATTTCTTTGAATTTAACAGTTTGTCGACGACTAATTTCAACTCTGTCGCCACCTTTTAAGTCTACTAAAAGGCCACCATTAAAGTAAGGTTCTATTTTTTCAACCCATCTTAGGTTGATGATATGTTTTCGATTGGCACGGAAAAAGATTCTTTCATCTAAACGCTCTTCCAATGCGTTTAATGATTTTAATATCAAAGGTTTATTAGAACCAAAAAATACCTTTGCATAGTTGCCTACACTTTCAAACATACGAATGTCCGAAAGCTTTACAAACCAACAACGCTCACCATCTTTTACAAATACTTGATCTGTTTCCCCCAATATTCCTCTATTGTATGGAACTGCTTCAGCCTTCTCTTTGCTGATTTCCTCTTGAACTTTAACTACTGCATCTGCCAATCTTTTTGGCTCGATTGGTTTAAGAAGATAGTCGAGTGCATTAACCTCAAAGGCTTTTAGAGCATACTCATCATAAGCAGTCGTGAAAATAACCTTAGGAGCTTTGTCAATTTCTGCTAATAAATCGAAGCCTGTCTTTCCAGGCATTTGAATATCGAGGAAAATGAGGTCGGGATTCAATTGCTCTATTTTTTCTAATCCCTCATCTACATTTGCTGCTTCATCCAAAACCTCAATGTCAGGATGTTGTTGCAATAATTTTCTTAGCTCCGCACGAGCTAATCGTTCATCGTCAATGATAATTGCTGTTATACCCATGATTAAATCTATTTATATTTTTCTCCAACACAAAGACACAAAAACGCTAAGAAGCACTAAGTTTTTTAAGAAGAAATGAACAAGAAAAAAGACTTTACTCGATTTTTCTAACTTTTAAGCCTAAATTAAATCTTAAACAATCTATTTTTTCCATTTACTAACCACTCATTACTCACCCACTCACAAGGGAATCCTCAACATCGCCTCTACCTTATTATTCCCCACTTCTCTCAACATAAACACAGCATCTTTACCATATAAAAGTTTCAACCGATTATGTGTACTTGCAATACCAAATCCCTCTGAATCAGGATTTTCAACTATTGAGCCGGTATTTTGTACAATTAATTCATGATGATTATTTCGTATAATTGAGGTAACTGTTACTAATCCTCCTTCTTTCAATTTACTTATGCCATGTTTCAATGCATTTTCTACTAAAGTCTGCAACATCATCGGTGGTACCGGTAGTGCTCGAGTAGAAGCATCAATGTTATACTCAATATTGAGTCTGTCTTCGAATCTGATTTTTTCGAGAGCTAGATAATCCTTTACAATTTCTAGTTCCTTAGCTAAAGGAGCTAATTCTTGCGATTCAGCTTGCATACTACTCCTTAACATGTTACTTAATTGTGTGATTGCCGTTCTTGCCCTTTCAGGATTTTCATCTACTAAGGCACGAATACTATTCAGCGCATTAAATATAAAGTGAGGGTTTATATGTGATTTAATGGTTTTTAGTTCAAGATCCTTGACTAGACTTTCGAGACGGATCTTGTCCAATTGACTCGTAGTATTAATTTCTATATAATGCCATAAATAATAGAAGCTTGCCCATGCAAATATAATTGGACCGTCGGAGAGGAAGTTATAGAGTGTTCGTTGCACAACAGATACTTTCTGTAAAGGATTGTACAAATGAATATATTCTACAAAGGCACTGTTTGTTAAACTATACAGTAATGAAGTAATGAGTACGACGACTAATAATCCCCACCATCTTTTTTTTGCTAATGGAGGTCGTAGATTAAATCTGATAATAAATAAGCGTAATAAAAGAGTGAATAAAAAGCCAAAGACAATCCCTGTACAAAGCCTTCCATATTTTATCATGACAAAACTTTGGTCAGAGGTGAATGTATAAATCAACATCGAAAGACCATAAGCAATCCACCCTCCAATCTGACAACTCCAATAAATAAACGACTTGTTTTTCATCTTATTGCAAAAGTATATATTGTTAATATTACTAATGAATAAAATTGATTAAAGGCAAATAGTAAGTGTGTTTGGCAATTTGAGTTAGATTATTCTCCGTAGAACTAAAAAGTCAACTGTAACTATCGGGGCGTTTTCTGTCGAAATTGCAATTGTGTAATAGGTTCTTATCAAAATTGAGTTCAGGATATTGAAATGAATTGCTTATGAAATGGCGTTATATAATTATTCTAAAAAGTAGGTCTGCAATAGAATCAGTACAGTTTATGAGGTAAGGAGCCTGTGCTTTGTTTGGTTTTTTAGTATTAGAGCATTTGATAAAAATAATCTTTTTGTGTAAAATGTTAAAACAAAAGGGGAGAATACATCAACAAATTAGTATATTTTATATGTTTTTATCAAAAAAATGTTACTTTTCCGGTTTTTGAATCTTTTAACAAATATTTCATGATAAGGCACTTTCTCTTTTATATAGTCATTTCTAGTTTGATTATGACCAAAATTGCAGCTCAAACAGGAACTTTTGTTGCCCTTGATGGAAGCGATAATTTATATAATGTTGATATTGTAAATTGTACGAAAAAGCAAATTACTAAGTGTTCTGGGTTTAGTTTTAAAGGTACTTCTCTCTATTCAATAGCTATGGAAGGAAAGACCTTATATATTTCAGACGACCTAGGGAATTTATATTCTAGCACATTGACAGGCAATTCTTTATCAGGTTGTAAATATTTAGGAATCTTCAAAAGCAAATCAATTTTGTGGGGGCTTACTGTAGGGCCTGGCGGTATTGTTTATTCTGTTAACACGGCAGGTTTAATAGAAACCTATACTCCAAAAACAAATGTGTTTGCTAATTTGGGGAGTTTGCCTTCTAGTTGTACTTCTGCGGGTGATTTATTGTTTTATAAGGGTGTCATGTATGTTTCTTGTAAGTATAATGGTAGTCAGGCATTGGTACAAGTAAATATGAAAAATCCAAACTTAAGTACGAAATACCTTGATTTTACTACGGGTACTATTTTTGGATTCGCGAGCGTTACAGTTCCTTGTAAAGATAATCAAGCCTATGCTGTTGGTAATAAAGGCGATATTTATAAGGTTGATATGTTGACAAAAACTCAAGATACAAAAGTACAATGTAATTCGTTGGGTATTTCAACAATATGGGATGCTGCGAGTATTGCCGAAACAGAATCTGCTACACCACCTCTTCCACCTACCATTACAACTCCATACGATTATTGTCAAGGTGTTGCAGTAGCTCCACTTGATGCAAATGTGTTATCTGTTTTAGATACTTTAAGGTGGTACACTTCTAACACAAGCATTACTGCATATAAAAATCCAACACCACCTGTTTCTTCAACAAAACTTGGGACATTTACATGGTATGTGAGTTCTTTTGATACATCAACAGGCTGTGAAAGTGATAGACAAGTAATTACTGTAAACATACATCCTTATCCAAATAAGCCACTCATTAGTCCATTAATAGATACCGTTTGTAATGCATCGGTAGCTACTCTTGCTTCTAATGCTAGCAATGGAAATCAATGGTATTTTGATAGAGCAATTATTACCGATTCTATCCAAAAAACTTTAGGTGCAAAAGCAACAGGTAGTTATTACGATGTAGTTACTAATCAATGGGGATGTTCAACATCATCTGACACCGCAAGAATCAAAGTGTTGAGTACTAATATTTCTTATACTTCTCAGGATTTTTGTCATATTGGTTTGGCTACTGCAACAAGAACAGGCGATAGTGTCGGGGGGAAATTTGCTGCAACTCCTGTTGGATTAGTAATTGATCCAAAAAGTGGAACTATTGATTTGGAAAAAAGTAAAACAGGCAACTATACTGTTTCTTACACATTGAATGGCGGAAAGTTTTCATGCCCTTTTACAACTAACGTAAATGTTAATGACAGTACTCTTTCTACAACTAATGCAGGTATTTGTGTGGGAGGAACTTATACTTTCAATGGGACAACATATTCAGCAGCAGGCACATACTTAGCACATCTTACTAACTCGAAAGGTTGTGATAGTGTTGCTACTTTGATTTTAACCCTCAATCAACCTACTTCATCTACAACTGAAATTACTGTATGTCCTGCATCGCTCCCTTATTTATGGAATGGTAATAGTTATTCAACAGCAGGAACTTACTTAGTACACTTGACAAATAGTGTTGGTTGTGATAGTGCTGCAACGTTGATATTGACAGTTAATCAAACATTGACATCAACAATAAATGTAACAATCTGCCCTATTAGTCTACCTTATTCTTGGAATGCAAATACTTACTCTGCAGCGGGAACTTATACAGTCACACTAAAAAATAGTGTTGGCTGCGATAGTATTGCTACTTTAGTTTTAAATGTTACTCCTACACTTACCTCTTCTACATCTATTACTATTTGTCAGGTAGATCTTCCGTATTCTTGGAATGGTAATATTTATACAATTGCAGGAACATATACTGTTCATTTAACTACTTCTGTGGGTTGTGATAGTGTTGCTACTTTAATTTTGAACGTCAATCAGCCGACTGTATCAACAAAATCAATAAGTGTTTGTAGTCCTTCACTTCCTTATAGTTGGAACGGAAATACTTATACTACTGCAGGTACGTATACTGCACATCTTACAAATAGTGTAGGCTGTGATAGCACTGCCACTTTAATTTTAACGGTTAATCAGCCTACAACTTCAACCACTTCACTAATAGTTTGTTCTACTGCCCTTCCTTTCTTATGGAATGGTAATAGTTATACTAGTGCAGGTACTTATATTGCTCATCTCAATAATAATGATGGTTGCGATAGTGCTGCCACTTTAAATTTAACGGTAAATCAATCTTCAACTTCTATTACAACTGCAAGTATATGTGCTGGTTCTACCTATTCTTTCAACGGTACTGTTTATAATACTGCAGGTACATATATTGCACACCTTTCAAACTCGGTGGGTTGTGATAGTGCCGCCACATTGGAATTGTCAGTTAAGGCATCATCTTCTTCAACCACTAAGGCGACAATTTGTGATAAACGCAGCTATACTTTTAATGGGGTGACTTACACTACGGCAGGGACTTATTTAGCTCATTTGACTAATTCTGTAGGTTGTGATAGTGTGGCTAATTTAATACTAACTGTAAATAAGTCAACTGCTTCTTCATCTAATCAAGAAATTTGTGAAGGAAATTCCTACCTATTTAACGGAACATCTTACAATACTACGGGTACTTACATAGCAAACCTAACTAATAGTGTAGGATGTGATAGTACTGCCACTTTGGTTTTGACGATTGCTAAAAAGCTAAATGCAGATTTGATTTCGGGTCCAACATCTGTAGATATTGGACAAA
Source organism: Chitinophagaceae bacterium (assembly GCA_947379895.1). Lineage (GTDB taxonomy): Bacteria > Bacteroidota > Bacteroidia > Chitinophagales > Chitinophagaceae > Parasediminibacterium. The sequence continues at coordinate 14,394 of CANCPA010000055.1, forward strand.
CTATTCAACTCATCAAATTGACCGATAATACTCCAAATGGTATGTGGGTTAGTGAATATCCGTCAATCGCAACAATTGATGCTAATTCAGGACTTGTTACAGGGGTTTCAAGTGGAGTTGATTCCATTTTTTACATAGTTTCAAATGCATGTGGTCCTGATTCTGCTAAATATAAGATTAGTGTAATCCCTCCGTATGTTTATATTCCGAATGCATTCAATCCTAAAGGAAGTGGTGGACCAAACGAAGTGTTTTATGTTCGTGGCGACCCTATGGCAAAGATGGAATTAAGAATATTTGATTCTTGGGGAAATGAAATATTTATGTCAAAAGGACAAGTTGAAGATCCATCAAAAGGTTGGAGAGGAACTTTTAATGGTAAAGCACAGCCTCCGGGAGTATATGTATACGTGGCAAGAATAGAAATGTCTACAGGAGAAATTCAAATTAAAAAGGGGGCAATAAACTTAATAAGATAGTATTATGAAATTAACTAAAATAATCTTGACAATTCTGTTGTTTACAGGTGTTTATAGAAATGTTGACGCTCAAGTTGATCCACATTTTTCTCAATATTATATGCATCCCCTGTGGCTTAATCCAGCTCTGACAGGTGCAATTGATGGGAATTATCGAGTGGCTCTTATACATAGAAATCAATGGAGTAGCATCACTAATGCATTTTCTACCATTGGATTATCAGCAGATCTTGTAACTGATAAGAACATTAATTTGGGATTGGAATTGCTGCAACAGAGTGCAGGAAATGCAGGATATAAATATACTAATGCACAATTTTCTATAGCTTATACAGGAGTCCGATTTGGACGTGAGGGTGAAAAGGTGGTTACTTTTGGTATGCAGGCAGGACTTTTGGGAAGAAGGTTTGATTTGACGGGCGTTCAAACTGATAATCAATTTCTGAACGGTGCTTACGATCCTACATTACCTACACAGTTAACAATTACTAAACCTTCTGCTTCGTCTTTCGATATGGGAGTAGGTGTAATTTATTATGATGCTGACAAGGATAAAAAAGCCAATTTATTTGGAGGGTTCTCTGCATCACATATCAATCAACCTAAAGATCCTTCACTCTCTGCAGGATATGAGAGTAATTTGCCAGTTCGTTATACTTTGCATGGGGGACTAAATATATACTTGTCCGATAAAGCGCATATAGTGCCCAATGTTTTATTGGTAAAACAAGGAAATGTAAAAGAAACGATGCTTGGAGGCTATCTACAAATGTCGGTTAATGGATCTACTGATATTACAGGAGGGGTTAATTATCGTGTTGAAGATGCAATTTATCCTTACATCGGTGTAAGTTTTAGTGATTTTACTTTTGGACTTAGCTATGACGTGAATACAACTCAATTAGGTAAATTAGTTAAGGGGACAAGCAGCTTTGAACTTTCGTTGATGTATATGGATAATAAAAAGCAAAAAGGATTTTTTAAGTGTCCTCGTTTTTAAGAATAATAGTGGTTAAACTAGGGTTCAAAACAATTTTAATTATTAAGGAATGAACAAAATAATCATATTAAGTATCGCAGTTATTTTACAATTGAGTGCGTTTTCACAAACGGCTTTTGAATTAAGAACTGCAGACGGTTTTTATAAAAAAGGTGAGTATTACAATGCTATTGTGAACTATGAAATTTATTTAGGAATCAGAAAGCCACTCATTTCTTTTACGCCATATAGTCAAAAGAAAAATGTAATATTCAGTAAGGCTGACAGTGCGCAAAGGGCCGATGGGATTATTAGTGATAGTAAATTGGTTACAAAGTCAATTGCCTTTAAGTTAGCAGAAAGCTATCGTGCTTTGAATCACTTTCAAAGATCAGAAAAATGTTATGCTCGTTTATTACAAACTCCGGATACAGCCTATCCTTTTGCAAGATATTGGTATGCGGTAAGTTTACGTTGCAATAATAAGTTTGAAGAGGCGAAGACAGAATTAAATACTTTTATAAAAGAGAACAGTGGCTCAGCCGAAAAGGTTTCTTTAGCTACAAAAGAATTGGCTACGTTAGCTTATATCAAATCTCAACAAAGTAATGATCCAAAAAAGCTTTTTACGGTTAAGAAACTTAGGGGAAATATTGCACAGGCAGAAGGCGCTTATGCGCCCATATTAGTGCAGGATACACTCATTTTTACCTCTGCTAGAATTGTGGATACAGTAAATAAATACAGTAAAGCAAATCAACATGTAAACCATCTTTTTTATAACACTATTGTAAATCAGGACTCAATTAGTGGCAAGGCTTCAATGCTTCGTTTCCCTTCGAGGCTGTCAATCAATGAGGCGACTGCAACACTTACTCCTGATAAAAGGAAACTGTTTTTCAGCAGAAGTTTTACTCAAAACGGAAAGTCTCTGATTGGGATTTATGTAAGTGACCGAACAAATGATACGACTTGGTCCGAACCGCAAAAGGTGGGTAAAGTAAACAAAGAAGGATACAATTCTATTCAGCCTTCAGTTACTCAAGATGGTAAATATCTTCTTTTTGCTTCGGATAGAGATGGTGGAAGTGGTGGATTTGATATTTGGGGCGCTAAATTAGATGCAAACTATATTCCCGATGAGCCTTTTAATTTTGTTGGACTTAATACAATTGAGGATGAACAGGCACCTTACTATCATATTTTTAGTAAGACACTTGTTTTTGCTAGTAAAGGTTATAAAGGGATGGGAGGATTTGATATCTATGCTGCAAATGGTGACTTTAAAACCATAAAAAGTCCTTACAATCTAGGTGCGCCTGTAAATTCGCCAAAAGATGATATTTATTTTTTCAGTACGTCTAAAGATAGCTTGCTGAAAAATGCCTATATCAGTTCAGATCGTGCTTCGGATTGTTGCTTAGAAATATTCTCCTTATCAAAGAGAATAATTCCAAAAGTGTATCACCATAAAATAGTTGGATATGTACTTGATTGTGATTCTGCTACTAATACAATTGAAAATGCCCTTGTTAGTATTGATAAAGTTGCTGCTCCATTTACTACAACAACTAACAAATACGGTTATTTCTTTGCAGGTAATGGGGATTCAATCAATGGTTTTTCTGTTTCCAAAGATGGATATATTCCTGAATCACAAAATATATCTTTATCTAAAGCAGTCTTAACGCATGATGTTAATGACACGTTTGCAATTTGTTTGAAGAAAATTAAACCGGTGATTGTAACAAAAACGGTAGATCAAGTAATTGACTCTATCAATGCTACAATTAAACCACAGAATATTTACTTTGATTTTGATAAATCTGTTGTTCGTAATGATGCCATTCCAGTATTGAATGAAGTAGTCGCAATCTTAAAGAAATATCCTTCTATTTCTATTTCTTTAGATATTAACGGATATACCGATTCGAAGGGGTCAGATGCCTACAATTTAAAATTAGGAAATGCAAGGGCAGAGGCTGCTAAACAATACATAGTAGATCAAGGAATTGATGCAGGTAGAATGTCATTGAAGTCTTACGGAAAGACTATGCCTGTGGCACCAAATACTACAACCGATAATCAGGATAATCCAGAAGGACGTGCGTTAAATAGACGTGCAGAAATTTCAATAAAGGCTTTTAAGAAATAGCGTAAATGCTTTGACAAGAAATAATTATTCAAGCAATGGTAATGCAAATTTGTTTAGGTTAGAACACTTGAACATTTAGAAAATTCGTATTTATCAATGAGGCTTTAGCTTTAATTTGGAATGTCATCTAAATTGATACTAAAGTCTCATTTTATTTTTGGTGGTATCAAATACTACTGATACTAAAGATTACTTTGTTAGGTAATTTCTTCTTTTTGTTTTATGGATAACAATGCATCATTTTGACTCTTTTTCGGCAATGTTTTTGGATATCCTGTTTGAATAAATCAAACTAGCGCATTTGTTGTAAGTTCTGCTCACTTTGTACATCTAATTTCAACTCTTAAACAAAATAATGGCCAAAAAGAAAGGTGTAGTTATTAGAAAGCTAAATTGTCAGTAGTGGACTAATCCAAAATGTATTTGTATAATTTCATAATAAATCATGAGCAATTCGTTGTATAAAACATAAAATCTATTGTTGTACTCATATACATAGCTCCTAAACCCTACATTTGTTTTTTTTATGGTTTAAATGTAAAAGATCAGAATGCATGTTATTAAAAGATATAGATAATTTAAATTTTGTCAATATTGAGTAATATAGCAAGGAGGCAAAGCATTTATCACATTTTAAGAACAACCTAAAACGTACAACTAAGTACTTATAGCTTATGACCGATAAAATAGTTACACAATCTCCATTAGCTAAGCGTATAATTCCATGTCTAGATATTAGAGATGGAAGAACGGTGAAGGGAGTCAACTTTGAAAATATTAGAGATGCAGGTGATCCTGTTGAATTAGGAGCTTTTTATGCAGAGCAAGGCGCCGATGAATTAGTTTTTTTAGATATTACAGCTACTGTAGAGAAAAGAAAGACCTTGAGTGAATTGGTTAATCGTATTGCTCGTCATATCAACATTCCATTTACAGTAGGTGGAGGAGTAAGTTCGATTGATGATGCTTCTGTATTATTAAAAAATGGGGCTGATAAAGTAAGTGTAAATACTGCAGCTTTCAAAAATCCTGATTTGATAAAGAATCTCGCCAAAGAATTTGGTAGTCAGTTTGTAGTTTTAGCAATAGATACTCGCCTGGAAGATGACGGAGAATGGTATGTATATTTAAGTGGAGGAAGAGTTAAGACGAATGCAAAATGTACGGATTGGGCTAAGCAGGCTGTCGACTTAGGTGCGGGAGAGATATTACTTACTTCGATGAATCATGATGGCACAAAACAGGGATTTGCTTTAGATATAACTCGTCAATTGAGCGAAACATTGCCTGTTCCGATTATTGCAAGTGGCGGAGGTGGAACTATGCCACACTTTGTAGATGTATTTACCACAGGTAAGGCAGATGCGGCTTTGGCAGCGAGTATTTTTCATTTTAAAGAGATTGCTATCCCTGATTTGAAGCGTTATTTGAAAGAAAATCATATTCATGTACGGATTTAAACGTACTTATCTATATTCGCTCCTTTCTAATTAAAGGATAAGGCGCTAAAGAATTGATAAAATAATAAATTAATGGGTGAAAATAGAGTTGAGGAATTGATAATTGATTTTAATAAATATACTGACGGACTAGTGCCTGCTATTATTCAAGATGATTCTACCTTGAAAGTTTTGATGCTTGGATTTATGAATGAAGAAGCATTAGCCACTACAAGAACAAGTGGAAAAGTTACTTTTTTTAGTCGTACAAAACAGCGTTTATGGACGAAAGGGGAGGAGAGTGGCAACTTTCTTAAATTAAAATCAATAGCCGTTGATTGTGATAATGATACGTTATTGATAAAAGTGATTCCTGTAGGCCCTGTTTGTCATACAGGTGCCGATACTTGTTGGAATGAAACAAATGAATCGGACAATTTTCTTTTTTATCTTGAAGATGTAATTGAGCAACGCAGTAAAGCCACTCCTGAATCTTCCTATACCGCTAAAATGCTAGCAAAAGGGATCAATAAAGTGGCTCAAAAGGTTGGAGAAGAGGCTGTGGAATTGGTTATTGAAGCAAAAGATGACAGCAAAGAATTGTTTTTAGGGGAGGCTGCCGATCTTTTATTTCATTATTTATTGTTGCTTAAGGCGAAAGATTATAAATTGCACGAGGTTATTGACGTATTACAAACAAGACATAAAAAATAAAAACATCAAGTTTAAAGAATGAAGAAGTTACTATTTGCATTATTACTGCCAGTTATTTCAATGGCACAAACTTCACAAGCCGTACAAAAGACAGATTCGGCTAAAGTTTCAAAAGCAATTCCCTTGTCCCCTAAAGGCTTTACAATTAAGGGAAATCTGAAGGGATTGAAAGATAGCACCCTTGTCTTTCTTCAAAACGTTGAAGGCAATATGATTGCACAGGATTATGCAAGAGATGGAAAGTTCTCATTGGAAGGCAAATCTGATGAAGCTAATTTCTTTCAACTAGGTTTAATCGGAACGCAAGAAACAACTGAGATATTTTTGGCTAATGAAAACTTAGTAGTTACAGGCGATGTAAAGAATCTGAAAGGATCAACCTTTACAGGAGGGGTTTATCAATCAGATTATAAAAGCTATGTGAAAGGGTTTTTACCAATCAATGATAAATTAGGAAAATTAGTAGCTGAAATTAATGCAGAAAAGCAAGGGTCTAAGAAAAGGGATAGCTTGATTGCTATTTTTAATGACAGTAGAAATAAGTTGAAATCCTTTACTGATAACTTTTTGAGAGAGAAAGCAGCCTCTCCTGTTAGTGCCTTTATTCTTTATCAATTTGCTAAATTGTACGATGAGTCTGCACTTGAAGGTAAATATAATTCCTTAAAGCCTTCTGCGAAGAAGATTGTCTTTGCAAAAGAATTAGAAAGAATGATTTCCGTTGCTAATGTGGGTAAAGTAGGTAGTATTGCTACGGATTTTGCTCAAAATGATACAAGTGGAAAGTCAGTAAGCCTTAATTCCTTTAGAGGGAAATATGTATTAGTTGATTTTTGGGCAAGTTGGTGCAGACCTTGCCGGATGGAAAACCCAAATGTATTGGCCGCTTACAATCGATATAAAGATAAAAACTTCACAGTTTTAGGTGTTTCATTGGATAAAGACAAGGCTAGTTGGATTAAGGCAATCAATGATGATAAATTGCCTTGGACTCAAATTAGTGACTTACAACAATGGGGCAATGCTGCAGCTAAGATGTATAAGATTGAATCAATTCCTTCAAATATGTTATTAGATCCATCAGGGAAAATTGTAGGTAAAAACCTTAGAGGCGAAGAATTAGAAGCAAAGCTGAAGGAGATTATTAAATAGCAAAAAGCCTAGGAGGAAATAGAATTTTCACCTAGGCTTTTTTAATTTTAAAATGGAATACTGATAATACAAGGCTTATCAATTAAATTTCCTATTTCTTATTCGTGATTCACGGTTACCGCAAACTTATTTGTTTCAATGCCTAGTGCTGCAACGGCTGCATTATTTAGTCTAGCTAAATAGCCATTATCCTCCTTTACTTCGGGTAACCCCGTTAATACCTTTGCACAAATACTTTTGTTATTGGCAGTTACTCTTACAATTGTTCCCGGCAACAAACCATTTATAAGGATGTAATACTTCTTATCTTCCCAACCACTTGCTGTTTTAAAGGCTCCTGCATCTCCTGAAGCTGGATTGTCTGAAATAGCTTTTCTATTAAAGAATGCTGCAAAATAACCTTCATCGTTTACATATTTAGTATTCTTGTTTATGGGCTTAGGTTCGGGTAATAATTCAATTGGCTTTGCCTTTGCAATAGTAGCAAGTGTATCTTTTATGCTTGGCAGTGTAGGAGTGCTTTCTTTCTTTGTCAGTGTAGTTGAATCTAACTTTACAACAATTACAGAATCTTTCTTAACTATATAGTGACTGAGTGTGTCTAAAAGTTTAGGTGCCACAGTTAGAACCGTGTCTTTTTGGGTCATCGTTTCAACTTTTGGAGGTGCCACTTTTGCAACTATGCTTTTTACGACTGCTATAGAATCTTTTTTTATCGGAGTTATTGGTGCAGGCATCGCTGCCTTTGTTGGAAGTTTGTCGGACAATACTGCTTTGTTAGTTTTGATAGTGTCAATTGTAATGGGTTTTGAAGTTGGAGCCTGTGGAAGATTAATTATAAGTACTTGTCCTAGCTTTACATGATCATCTTTCATGTCGTTCATCTGCATTAGTTGAGCTTCAGTCAACTTGAACTGTTTGCTTAGTTTATACAAATTATCACCTTTAACGATTGTATACTTGATTGAATTTGTAGAAGTATTTGAAAGGGGTTCAACTTTAGGTGGGATTGGAGTTGCCACTTTTTTATCCGGAACAGCAACTGTTGGTTTAGCAGGGATACCCAAATTTTTATCCATTACTACAGGTGTGTTAGGTGTTGAGGTAGCAGGCGTCTCAGTTGAATCTGGAGTAGGGATCTTGATAATTGCACCGTTTATTAATCTGCTTTTACTGTTCATTCCATTCATCCGCATGATATCTCCTACAGTTGTCTTATTTGCTTTTGCTATCGCAGAAAGTGTTTCTCCCTCTTTGATCGTATGAAGTATATAGCTGCTTGTTTGTGCAGATAAATCACTAATAAAAAAGATGGTGAGGCACAAGATTATCAATAATGATTTGCTTGTTGATTGGCTGTAATGTTTTTTGGTATGTATCATTTTCAATGCTTTTTATCGATATTAATAATCTGTAAAGTTGCTCGTTTATCTCCAAATAAAAACGATTTGTGCATAACGAATAATACGAGTCAGATAAAATTAAGGTTGTCATTCATTTCCGTTATTAATTCTTCATATTCGAATATTTTTTATCACTTTAATCATCAATGTAAGATTCTCCATGCCTGCGGATAATAATTATTCATTCTGTTAGGTAGTACTTTTGACCATCCTAACGGCAATCCACAATGAGTAATCAGATTCCAACCCGTTTTACTCTCGACAAACAAATCCTGTCTTCTCAAATATTGTACTGCTTGTGTTTTATCTAGTTCTAATGCATTAAAAATTGACAAAGGTAGTAAACTCATAGCCAATTCATGATGAGGAATGACATCCTTACCCTTTATAGTTCCTATTTCAATGCCTGCTTTTTTTATGTAAAGTTGTTTAGCAAGAATTTGCAAATCCGACAATTGTTCGCTTATCACTGTTTTGATGGAATCTCCTTGCTTGAAATATGAATACTCTGTTGATAAGGGAAGAAATCCACTGATAATCCCTTGTTCATTTTTTGATAATGTGGTGAGCTTTTGTTCCGTATAATAGCCTGAGTCACTACCCTCATTCTTGCTGAACGCAGCAATAAAGAATCCTTCTCCTCGAGTTAAATAAGGATAGAAACGATACCCGTAAGCTTTGTGTTTAGCAGATTGTGTTGTAGTTATCTTCCATGAATCAGTAATTGTCAATTCGCATGTTTCTAATGTATGATTGTCGCAGAGGTTATCTAATAGGTTTTCGTCTTCATCTTTACTATAACTACAGGTGCTGTAAATTAATAATCCTCCTTGCTTTAATGAAGGCAATACATCTGCAATAATCCGTTCTTGTCTTTGACTACATAAGCGAACATTGTTTTCGCTCCATTCATCTATAGCAGACTTGTCTTTTCTAAATAGTCCACTACCACTACAGGGTGCATCTACCACAATTACATCAAAGAAGCTAGGAAGTGACTTGAAATGCGAAGGGTCATTATTTGTAACAATTGAGTGGTTACTACCCCATTTAGTCATATTTTCTACAAGAATTGAACAGCGCGCTTTAATCACTTCATTACTTACAACTAAACCATCCGAGAAATAGCTAGCAAGAAGAGTACTCTTTCCACCCGGTGCAGCACATAAATCCAAAACCTTCAGCCCCTTAGTATTTGTTCCTATTGTCTGATTCAGTACTTCCCATAAAAACATACTGCTGGCTTCTTGAACATAATAGGCACCTCCATGAAAAAGAGGGTCGAAGGTAAAAGAGGGTCTTTCAGTTAAATAATGGCCATGTTTACACCAAGGAATAGGGGACTCATTATTTGGACCCCATTTGTTTTTAGAAGGATTAATACGAATTGAAGTCACTTGTTCGCCCGACTCATGTATCGATTCAAATGCTAATTTGTCGAATCCTTTTATTCCTTCCAAACTTTCTAGTAGTGCTATCGGTAACATGTGGCGAAGATAAGAGGAGCTAATTAAAATAAATTAACAATAAAAGCAAGCCTAATTTTGTTGAGAATGAATTTCACTTTATAGTCAATCTTGTGGCTAGTTATTTTATATTCAGTATTAGCCCATTGAAAACTGTGGGCATTGATGTGATTGGTAAGCATAGTTGCAACTTTTAAGCTGTTCGTTGTTATTTTGATTGATAGAGTTTAAAATCAGGCGTATATAAATTTAGTAAATACGCTTGTATTTTTTGTTTAGAAGCACCTAGTTCCACATTGGAAGTGGGTATTTTTGAATTAGAGGCTGCTAAATATTATTTAGAGAGGGGTAAATTAACTTTTTTCGGAACTAATTATGCATCAGAAGCACCTAAATGTCATAAAATGACACCTATTTGTTGTAAAATGAATGCTATTTTTAGTGGTTAGTGGTTAGTGATTAGTTGTTAGTGATTTGTGGTGAATAATAATTTATGAATTGATTGTTGTGAGAGGGGAGTTGCGGCAAGATATTAAAAGCTCCTTGAAGGGGATGCATCAAGGAGCTTTTTGTTTAGTATTCGTTTGATAGTATGGTAAAAATTAGAGTTCCCA